>DNMS01000387.1:449-6580 GCA_003488105.1 Rhodospirillaceae bacterium | reverse complement strand
TCGAATCCCTCCCTCTCCGCCATTCCGTCCCGGACAAACCTCCGGTTTTTCTGTCTCCCGCATTCGTATTTATAATTCAAAAGCTTATAGGCAGAATCCCCCTGCGATTCGCCTCGTGGCATGCTCTCGAGCTATAAGACGGTTAGTTCTGGCCCGAAAATCTCTGTCGGCCGTTTTGACGGTTACATTCGGGATGCAGTTTGGACGCTCAACACCCAATCTGGACCGCCAGCCATGGCCACTGAGTCGAGAACCTGCGCAATTTTATACGCTGACATCGTTGGGTCTTCCACGATCAAGGGCGACGCGCTCAAGACGCGGGTTGCAGGCCTCGTCAAAACGCTGGCGAAACAGGCGAGTTCCGTAGATGGCATTCTCCACGCGAATACTTGGGGCGACGGGATTGTCGTGGTCGGCAACACGCCGGCGATCATAGCCGAGGAAGCCCTGAGGTTCCGCGACCGTTTCCGCAATGAAGATTGGGAGAACGAGGGCTTCCCCTCCCCTGTTCAGATCCGAATTGGCTTGGACATGAACAGCGTCGCCCTTGAGATCGATGGCGGCGAAGTTACAGGTGTTTCCGGTCAAGGGATGAACGCCGCCGCCCGCATCGAACCTGTCGTTGAGGCAAACCGTATCTGGTGCTCCCCATCCTTCAAACACACCCTCGCGCGGATGGGTGGTTCGAATATCCAGTTCGCTTCAGTTGGCGTGCAGCAGTTACCCAAAGGCGCTGGAAGCATGGAATTGTTCGACCTCTCCCGGTCCGATGACCCTCTGCCAGATTCCGCGCGCCCAGCAACAAGCGGGCAGATCGGCAAGACACCGCGTGTGCCGAAGATAAAAGGAAGGATCACGGATCGCGACCGAGACAACTTCCTGCGGGACGCTTTTGTCACCGCCAAGCACTACTTTGAAACGGCCGCCAACAGCGTCAGCAATCAATATCCGGAGGTAGACGCGACAATCCAAACGATCCATTCGTTGAAATTCACGTGCGACGTTTATGTGAACGGCGACAGCAAGAATCGGTGCAAGATTTGGTTATCGCAAAGGTCATACTCAGAAGGGATCGGTTATGCGGAAGGGAGTTTCAGCATCGACGCGGACAACTCCTACAACGAGACAATCCACGTCGAGGATGACGGCCATGAGTTGTTCCTGAAACCGATGGGAATGCGGATGCACGGGAACCACGACAGACGTTTCTCCCCGGAAGAGGCAGCCGAATTCTTATGGGAGATGTTCATCGAACGGCTGGAACACTGAAAGGCGGAGTGCACGGATGCCAGAAATGGTCCGCTATCGTTGCTTGAATTGCGGACATCGATTTGAGGAAGAAACGCTCTCTCCTGAAGAGTCGCGCGAACGCCGCAAAGAAGGCAAAAGAACTTGGGCGATTCATTGTCCTGAATGTAATCGCACGGATATCCGCCCAGGCTGGGAATAACCGGCATTAGAGGTGTTCAAGAATTTGCCTCTGTTCGTCCCAGGAATCTGGAAGATGCGCCAATCGGGTCAGCTTCTCGGCGGTGACGTTTATCGGATGCTCTCCGCTTAGAATCGCTCTGACGATATCCGGTGCCAGGACGGAAAGTTTCAGAATCCGAAGTACATATGTATGTGCCAGACCTTCGGATTTTGCGATGGCAGATATCGAAGGCATATGACCTTCAATCAATCTTTTGTTCCAATAAGTTGCGCGCGCGACGACCTTGATCAGGGCTTGGTCCAGCGTCGGCTGTCGCCGATGAAGACCGGGGCTAAGTACCAACTTCGCCTCGACGCCGCGCCGTCTCAGTCCGTACTCAACAGCCAGAATGGACGCCTTCGTCTGATCAACTTCCAGAAGGTGGATTTCAATCTCAGCCTTCCCAAGAACAATCTTGGTGACGCTTGCTCGCAGGAACTCGGCCGCATCGACTTCCACATCCGAAGCACGGCCTGATAGTTCACTCTCCTGTGCCAAGTGCCGCCTTAATTCGGCGAGCACGGCGTTCTCCGTCTCTTTGGCCGGCAGACGAATTGCCGGCTGACCGTCTTCATCTCGTGGATTGGTGACGTAGTAGCGGTAGCGCCGCCCGCCCTTGTTGGCGTGACTGGGCGTCAGGCGGCGGCAGTGTTCGTCGAACAGGATGCCGGCAAGCAGGCTGGGCTCCCTGGCGTTGGTACCGCGCCTGCGCCCGATCCGGTTGGCAGCGAGCATCGCCTGCACTTCGTCCCACAGCGTCTGGTCGATGATGGCCGCGTGTTGGCCCGGGTAGGTCCGGTCCTTGTGGACGATCTCGCCCAGGTAGAGGCGGTTCTGCAGTAGGTGGTAGAGGGCGCCGCGGGCGAAGGGCCTGCCACCGATCCGACGGCCGCTTGCCGAGGTCCAGATCTTGCTGACGATACCGGCAGCTTCCAGGTTGGCTTTCAGCGCCCGCACGTTGCCGAGAGCTACATAGCGCCGAAAGATGTAGCGGACGGTTTCCGCCTCCGCCCCGACCACCACCAGTTTCCGGTCCCTGCAGTCATAGCCGAGGGGCGGGTTGCCGCCCATCCACATGCCCTTGCGTTTGGACGCCGCGATCTTGTCGCGGATGCGCTCACCCGTGACCTCGCGCTCAAACTGGGCGAAGGAGAGCAGCACGTTGAGCGTGAGCCTCCCCATGGAGCTCGTTGTATTGAACTGCTGGGTAACGGAGACAAAGGACGCACCGTGTAAATCAAAAATTTCGACGATCTTAGCGAAGTCGGTGAGCGAGCGAGTCAACCGATCCACCTTGTAGACTATGACGATCTGGACCTTCCCCGCCTCCACATCGTCCAGCAGGCGTTTTAGGCCCGGACGCTCCATGGTCCCACCGGAGATGCCGCCATCGTCGTAGCGGTCTTTCAGCAGGCGCCAGCCTTCATGTTTCTGGCTGGCGATGTAGGCCTCACAAGCCTCCCGCTGGGCGTCGAGGGAATTAAACTCCTGCTCCAACCCCTCCTCCGACGACTTGCGCGTGTAAACGGCGCAGTTCAGCTTCCGCTCACCCGCCATCTGCTTTGCCCCTGGTTTTCAGGCCGAAGAAGCGAGGGCCCGACCAGTGGGCTCCCGTGATCTCCTTGGCGACGGCCGTGAGACTGGGGAAGCGGACTCCTCTATATTCAGCACCATCGTCGAGCATCAGGACCTCATGGACGACGCCGTTCCATTCCCGGAGCAGCTTCGTGCCCGGCTTCAACTGGCGGGTCGGTTTCGGCTGATGGCCCCGGTCCTTCTCGAGCGCCCGGGCGATGCGTTCCAGTTCCTGCTTTGTGGCGTTAGACAGACGTGGACCCTTTCGCTCCTGGATGCGATAGGCGAGCACCGACCGCATCCAACCAGCGCTCGCCCGGGCGGGCGGCGAGCGGCCCAGGTCTTCTTCCCAAGCCGCCCGCAGTTCCGCCGTCGTCATGCCGCCCAGGTCGTCGAGCATCAGCATGCGTCCGCCGCTGCTTCAGCCTTGGCGATGCGATAGACGGTGACGCCCTTCAGGTCCTTGCCGCGCTCGACGGCGTGCCCGGCCTTGCGCAGGCCGGTGAGGGCAGCACGGACGCTGTGAGGCTGCCAGCCCGTCGCCTTCTCCAGAGCTCCCAGGCTGGCGCCTGCAGGCCGGGAAACAAGTTTCAAGATGGACTCGGACTTGGTGGGGTGGGGTTTGGTCTTGGCGGTCATGTTCGCCTCCTTGATCGGGTCCCCGCGGGTACGGGGCTTCCACCGCCCAGACCTCGGCCGGTCGCGAGACCGGTCCGAGCGGGCGGTGGTTGGAGGCGTTTCAGGGGCCTAATCCGGTCCCCTCTGCACAGGCACATGTACTGCTCTGTTTCCAGCAGAAGTCCAGTCGAATTTGAACAATTGCCGTGATCAGCCAAACCACTAACGCCGGAACGCGAGCACACCTTGGAACCTTAAATTATCGCCACCTCTTTTTTGGATCTCTCATTGGGTGATATTTCCGGGGCCTTGAGGTGACATAGCGCCCATTTCTCACTGAAATTCCGGCGCGGCTTGCTACGGCATGCTTCCGATGTCCGCCTTGAGGGTCGAGAACCCAGAGAAGGAATTGGGATGTCGAGTCCACCTGATCGTTGAACCGCGTCTCGGGGAATGAAAGAAGTTCGTCTTCATAATCCGCAGACCAAGGCTCGTCCGTGGGAACAAAAACCGACCCGCTTTCAAACATGGGCGCGGTCAATGAAAGCCGGGCCTCTTTATCCATCCTCGGAGCTTTGACAGGGATCAGGCTTGTTCCTTTCGGTAGGTTCACAAGGTGCCGGAGCGTTGCGCCGCTGCTCGTGTCCTCGACCAGAACCACCTGCGGATGAAACTTTTCCGCAAGCGACCTTATCGCCTCCAATAGGTCCGGCACCTCGATCCGTTCACGAAACACATGCAACAGATAGTATTTCCCCGAGCGAACTCCCCAGGTCGTACAGACCGAATATGAGTTCGACGATTCCGTCCCGATCGCGGTGTCCCAGCTTTGGTAGACGGCGTCGCAGTCAAAATAGTTAGGCGCTTTATCAATCCATTTCAGCCATTCCCGCTTGATGAGGTTCCCCGTCATAGGAATTGGACGTTGTTGGTATTGGCTGCCGAAGCTGTAGCCACCAATCGCCTTTTTTATCGCCTCAAGAGTGCTGATATCTTCCCGTTCCGGATGAAGCGGCTCACCGGGGAGGCGGTGATAGCGATCATTGGGGGCCGGACCGGTTTGGATCCATGCCTCTTCATCAGCAATCGCGGGGAGTTCGAGGATCTCCCAGTCATCGAGTTCTCGGACATACCCGGCAAGATCATCGACGTGCGCCCGCTGCATGACAATGATGATGACGTCGTTCTTTTTGTCGTTCAGCCGAGTGAAAAGTGTATGTCGGTACCATTCGTTCACGGCATTCCTTTCGGCGCGCGACATTGCTCCGCCAACCTTGATGGGATCGTCGATCACGATGAAGTTCCCGCCCCTGCCTGTCAGGGAGCCGCCGACCGAGGTCGCGTAGCAGCCTCCCCCATCTCGGGTAACGATTTCGCTTTCCGTGTTCTTCCGCAAACTGGACCGGGCATGCCGAAAGGCCGATCGGTACCAATCCGTCCCCATGACTTTCTGTCGCGCCCGACCGAAATGCCGGGCCAGGTCTTCGGAATAGCTGCCGGCAATAATCCGGACGCTTGGGTCCCGCCCGAAAATCCACAGGAGGAAAGCGACCGAACATATCTCGGATTTCAGGTATCGGGGCGGCATTGACACGATCAGGCGTTTGACTACCCGCCGTTCGCAAAGTTCCAACTTGTACGCGAGGGCTTCGATATGCCAGTTCGGCAGAAACCGGACACCCGGGTTCAGGGTTTCGAATGTTTTCCGGATCATTGGTTCCAGCCGGCTACGCAGTAGCGCGTTCAAGGTGTCTTGCTTATCCATCGTCGGTCTCCTTGACCTTGGCTGCCTTGAGAATCTCCGCTTCGAATTCCGCCAGAATTTCCTCGTCCGCTTTGGTGAGTTCGCTCTGCGGTGGGTCAGACTGATCATGCAGCAGGAGGCGCATCACCAGATTAAGGACCAGGTTGGCCGCCCGAGGATCGCCGTGGACGGCTTTTGCAGTCAGCGCCTTCAACACCGCACGCAATTTGGAAACCTTTCGCGACGCCCCGCCTTCACGAACGGCGATGCGTTCATTCATTTCTTCAAGCAGCTCGGTCTTCAGGTTTCTGCTGCCCTTGGGACGACCCTTGGGGTTGCCGGACTGACCAGGCTTAAACCGGGTCGCCGTGGGCGGCTTACCGTAGCCGACCTCGTAATCCTTCTTGGTCATGTCACGCCTCCCCACCGGTGGCCGGCGGCGGCAAGAGAAGCATTTTGCCCTGGCGCAGGTCGGCCATCTCATCGAAGGTCATGCCCGTGTCCGCGTGGCGCGCCTTGTTGCCCGTGTAGGCCTGCCACCGGCGCACGATGACATCCACGTATTTGGGATCCAGTTCCAGGCCCGCACAGACGCGCCCCGTCTGCTCGCAGGCGATCACCGCCGTCCCCGACCCGAGAAATGGATCGAGGACCAGGTCGCCACGGTCGGAGGCATCCCGGATGGCGTCGGCGATCATGGCCACGGGCTTCACGGTCGGATGC
>DNMS01000387.1:0-202 GCA_003488105.1 Rhodospirillaceae bacterium | reverse complement strand
ACCGCCGCTCGGCCGACAAACTGTTGGCGCCCTCGTACTCCCACACGTTCGTGCGGTTGCGGCCGTAGCGGCCGAGCTGGACGTTGTTGACGTGGGGCGCCGTGCCATTCTTGTAGACGACGACCAGTTCGTGCCTTGACCGGTAGAGGGAGCCCATGCCGCCGTTGGACTTGACCCAGACACAAAGGTTTACCTGGGGCCC
>DNMS01000060.1:1999-4277 GCA_003488105.1 Rhodospirillaceae bacterium | reverse complement strand
CGGAACGGCGGCGAT
Source organism: Rhodospirillaceae bacterium (assembly GCA_003488105.1). The sequence goes on along the minus strand of DNMS01000060.1, from coordinate 4,262 downwards.
ACGAAACCGGATGCCACGCAGCCATCCGGCGCATGATCCGGAAAAACTCTCTATTGGAATTGATAATCATTCTCATTTAATATCGACCGGCCTGTCCCATCCACATCATCGGACAGACGAACTGACTTGGATCCGGCCGGACAATGACCAACAACGGCGCTCATAGACCGGCAAGCCCCCTGGCGCTTGCCTATGACACGCATTATGCGGCCCTGATCGAATCCGTGGCGCCCATCCTGGGCTGCCGCTTTCGTGCCCAGGATGTGGTCCAGGATGCCTGGATCAAGCTGGCCGAACATCCGCCCGCGGATACGGTCCGCCAGCCTGCGTCCTATCTGTTCCGTTTGGTCCGTAATTTGGCCATCGACCGCGCGCGGCGACTGGCGCTTGAAGTGCGCTATGGCGCCCGCGAAGAGTTACCCCTGGCCGCCCCCAGCGCCGATCCGACACCGGAGCAGGCCGCCATTTCACGGGACATGATGCGCGCCCTGAGCGACGCCCTGTCCGAACTGCCGGAAAGAACCCGCCTGGTGTTCGAAATGCATCGCATCGCCGGGCATTCCGTGGACGATATCGCCGGCCGTCTTGAGGTTTCCACCGGCTATGTCTATCGCATGCTGCGCCAGGCGACGGTCCACTGTGCCAAGCGCCTGGGCCCCGACCTGGGCCGCCGGGATCGGTGAACGGGTTCCACCGCATCCCGCAACTTTCCCTGTTCACGAATGCCCCCACCAAGCGTCTATGTATATAGGCGGCCATCATCCGCAATCGCCCGCGCCGGGCCCGCACACGAGACCGAGACTCCCATGACGGGTAGCCCCCACCCCATCGACGACGAGATCTGGAACGCCGCCTTCGACTGGCTGATGCGGACGGAGGCCAATCCCGGCGACACGGCCCTGGCGACGGCCCTGCGCACCTGGCTGGAGGCCGACACGGCCCATGCCCAGGCCTTTGAACAGGTGTGCCGCACCTGGCAAACCGCCCCCCATCTGCAACCGACCCTGGCCGACCACAGGCCCCCGACATCCTTCCGCCGGTCCCCGGCCCGTTCCGGCCCCCGACCCAGCCGCCGACAAGTCCTGGCCGGCGCCGGCGCCATGGCGGCGGGACTGGCGCTCTATGCCGGCACGGGCGCCCCTCGCCGTCTGTTCGCGGATATCTCCACCGCGACCGGCGAATTCCGCACCGTGACCTTGGAAGACGGCACCCATGTGCACATGGACACGGCGACGGCCATCAGCCTTGATTTCACCGGACCAAACCGCCGTGCCGCCCTGCTGGGCGGGCGGGCCTATTTCGACATCGCCCGCGACGCGGCCCGGCCGTTCGCCGTGACGGCGGGCCCCGCCGAAGTGACGGTTATCGGCACCCGGTTCGATCTGCGCCTGGACGACGACAGCGTTTCCGTCGCCGTCGAACATGGCCGCGTGGCCGTCGGCATGGCAGGACGACGCCTGACCCCGGCCGACGGCCTGACCGGCGGCGACAGCCTGCGCATCGACCTGACGACCCGCGCGGTACGGCGGGCCGACATTGTTCCCGGCACCGATACCGCCTGGCGCGATGGCCGGCTGGAGGTCGAAGACTGGTCCATTGCCCAGGTTCTCGCCGAATTGGGCCGCTACCACCGGGGCGTCATTCTGTTGGGTGATGCGGCGTTCGGCCGCCACCGGGTCAGCGGCTCGTTCGATCTGACGCGGCCCAACCAGGCCGCCCGCTCCGTGGCCCGGTCACAGGGTGGACGGGTCCGCGCGCTCAGTCCCTGGGTTTTGCTGGTCAGCCCCGCCTGATCGATCTTTACGGATATATTTGTTCAAATTCCCCCGCACCGTCCGTCCTTAATATGAATGCTATTAAATCGCATTCTCATAATTATGAAATGGGCGCAAAGGTGTAATCGAAGATGACGACGACAAGCCGCAGCAGCGGGCTGCTTATGGCCGGTTTTCTGGCCACCGGTATCGTGATTCATGTGGGCGGCCCGGCAGCGGCGGAAACCCCGGACCGCTTGGGTGCGGCCGAATTCGCCCAGGCGCCGGCCGATGCCACGCGCCGCTTCGACATCACGGCGCAACCCCTGGCCGAAGCCCTGAAGGCATTCGGACGTCAATCCGGCTGGCAATTCTCCTATCCCGCGGGCCTGACCAAGGGCCTGCGTTCGCAACCGGTTTCAGGCGACCTGCCGCCGGCCGCGGCGCTGCGAATTCTGCTGGGCGGCACGGGCGTCAGCTGGCAATCGACCGGCCCCGGCACCGTCGCC
>DNMS01000060.1:0-1788 GCA_003488105.1 Rhodospirillaceae bacterium | reverse complement strand
TCATCAAGGACCAGGGCGCGCAGAACCTGAAGGACGTCTATGAAAACGTCAGCGGCGTGGTCCAGGCCGGCAATACCCTGAACGCACAGTCCGAGGTCCTGCCCTTCATCCGCGGCTTCGAATCCTCGGTCCTGCGGCGCAACGGATTGCGCGCGACCAACGTCGGCACGGTCGACCTTGTCAACGTGGAGCGCGTCGAGGTTCTCAAGGGTCCGGCCTCGATCCTGTACGGCGCGATCGAGCCGGGCGGCATGCTCAACGTCGTCACCAAACGCCCCCAGGCGACCGCCGCATACGACATCGACGCCGAGGCCGGCAGTTACGACCATTACCGCACGACCGCCGACCTGACCGGCCCCCTGACCGCCGATGGCTCCCTGTTGTACCGCGCCAATCTGGCCTATACGGACGAAGGCTCGTTCCGCGACGGCATGCATCTGGACCGCGTCACCGCCGCGCCGACCCTGTTGTGGACCCCCCGCGAGGGCACGGAGGTTCTGTTCGAACTGGGCTATACTCGCGAGAAGCAGCCCTATGACACGGGTGTTCCCATCGGTTTCAACGGCGAGCAGTTGGTGTCCGACAGCACGTCCTTCAACCTGGCATCGCTCGACGGCCGCGACATCCGCGACTATTCGGCCAGCTACCAGTTGAGCCACGATTTCTCGGACGCCGTCACGCTGCGCCATCAACTGTCGTTCCACCGCGCCCATGCGGAAAACGAATCCCTGCGCCCGCGCAACGTGATCGGCACCGTAGGGGCCGAGGTTATCCGCCTGCGTTATCAAAACGAGGACCGCACGGACGACGAAGTCCAGGCCGTGGCCGATCTGCAAAGCAAGTTCAATACCGCCGGCATCGACCACACCTTGCTGTTCGGCTCCGAATTTTCGTGGGAAATCTCGGACTTCCTGCGATTTCGCGAGAACACGTCCAACGTCGCGATTTCCGACAATCCCGTGATCAATTACACCCCGCCGTCGTCGCAGCCCAAACAGTCGATCCGCGCCCATAACCGGCGCCTGTCATTCTATGGCCAGAACCAAATGTCCATGCTGGAAGACGGACGCCTGAAGGTCCTGGTCGGCGGGCGCTTCGATTTCGTCAAGGGCGAGAGCGAAACCGACGGCGTCAAGGCACGCGCCGTTCATGCCTCCGATTTTACGTTCCGCGTCGGCTCTCTCTATCAGCTGAGCGATGCCTATTCCGTCTACGCCAGCGCAGCACAGTCGTTCGAACCCCAGGGCAACTCGGTCCTCGACGTCAACGACAATCCTCTTGCCCCGGAAACGGGCGAACAGCTGGAAATCGGCGTCAAGGCGGAAACCCCGGACAAGCGGTTCTCGGCAACGGCGTCGGTGTTCTATCTGAAAAAGGAAAACGTCGGCGTGGTCGATTCCGCCCATCAGAATGCCACCGGCGACATCCGCTACATTCCCGGCGTCAGCCAGAAGGCCGAAGGCTTCGAGCTCGACCTGTCCGGCACCCCCATCGCCGGCGTGAACCTGATTGGCTCCTACTCCTATACCCAATCACAGACCCTGGAAAACCCGGAAGACACGTCACAAATCGGCCAACGCCTCGGCAACGTTCCGGTTCACAAGGCGCGGCTTTGGGCCTCCTACGACTTTCCTAAGGATACCGCCCTCGGCGGCCTATCGCTCGGCGGTGGCGTGCGTTACGTGAGCGACAACCGGACCCAATTCGACACCGCCTACATCCTCGATTCCTATTGGGTCGCCGACCTGGGCGCCAAATACACATGGCGGTCGATGACCCTGAATTTCA
>DNMS01000216.1:1206-3361 GCA_003488105.1 Rhodospirillaceae bacterium | reverse complement strand
GAGGAAGGCATCGCGGTCGCGCACGGCGCCGTTCAGGACCAGGCCGGCGACACCGCGCTTGATGGCCTGCATCAGCATCATTTCGCCGAACAGGGAGTTGGTCAGGTCGCCACCGCCGTCGACCACGATGACGTCGCCGGGCTGGGCGATATCGATCGCCTTGTGCAGCATCAGGTTGTCGCCCGGCCGGGTCAGCACCGTGAAGGCGGGGCCGGCCAGCACGCCGTCCTTATGCATGGGGCGCAGCGCATTGCCGCCCGCGAACATGCGCGACATGCAATCGCCGACATTGGCGACGGGCAGGGGTTTGAACGCGTCGACCAGGTCGGGCGAAATGCGGTCCCAGGTCTTCTTGATGCGGAATCCGACGGTCATGGTTGTGTCTCCGTATGGTTTTTTGTTCGGCAGGTGGGTCAGGCGGCGGGCAGCTTGAGCCGCGAGAACACCTTGAGTGCGTTCTTATAGAACACTTTTTCCTTTTCTTCCGCCGTCAGGTTCGCCGTCGCGTCAATGTAGCGGCGAGTGTCGTCGAACCATTCGCCCGTGTCCGGGTCCTTGCAGCGCACGGCGCCGTGCAGTTCGGACGCGAACAGGATGTTGTCCACGGGCACGACCTCGGTCATCAGATTGATGCCCGGCTGATGGTAGACGCAGGTGTCGAAGTACAGGTTCTCGCCCATCATGTCCTTGGGCTCGGGCCGGTTCATGCCCATGGCGATGCCCCGGTAGCGGCCCCAGTGATAGGGCACGGCGCCGCCGCCGTGGGGGATGATCAGCTTGAGTTTCGGGAACCGTTCGAACAGGTCCGATTCCAGAAGCTGCATGAACGCCGCCGTGTCGGCATTGATGTAGTGCGCGCCCGTGAAGTGGAAGTTCGGGTTGCAGGACTGGCTGACGTGAACCATTGCCGGGACCTGAAGTTCTTCCAGCTTGGCGTAGAGATCGAACCACCAGGGGTCGGTCAGGGGCGGATCGGTCCAATGGCCGCCCGATGGGTCCGGGTTCAGGTTGACCCCGATGAAGCCCATTTCATTGACCAGGCGCTCCAGTTCCGGAATCGAATTGGACGGCGAACAACCCGGTGACTGCGGCAACTGGCCCACGGGGGCGAAGTTGTTGGGGAACATGTCGCAGATGCGCTTGATCTGGTCGTTGCAGATGCGCGACCACTGCATGCTCATCGTCTCGTTGCCGACATGATGGCCCATGCCGCCGGCGCGGGGCGAAAAGATCGTCATGTCCGTGCCGCGTTCCTGTTGCAGGCGCAGCTGCGTGTTGGCGACGCTGTCGCGCAGTTCGTCGTCGGAAACGACCGGTTCCTTGGCGCTCATCTTCGAGAGGTCGCCCTTGGCGTCGATCTGTTCCTTGCGCCAGGCTTCGTGCTGGGCGGGGGCGGTGGTGTAATGGCCGTGGCAATCGATAATCATTGAGACGTTCCCGTGGTTTTAGCGGTTTTCGGTTTTGGTCGTGTCGCCCAGGGACCGGGCGGCGAGTCGTTTCAGCTGATGACGATAGAGCACCGACAGCACCATGCCCAAAGTCAAAAGCCAGGTCACGATGCTGATGGGGCTGTCGAACAGATAACTCACCTCGCCCCGACCCATGATCATGGCGCGGCGGAAATTTTCTTCAAGCATGGGGCTGAGGACAAAGCCGATCAGCAGGGGGGCGGGCGGAAAGCCGTGGCGTCGCAGGCCGTAGGCGGCGACGCCGACGACCAGCATGACCAGCACGTCGAAGGTGCTGTTCTTCAGGCTGTAGGAGCCGACGCAGATCAGGATGATGATGGCCGGATAAAGCAGCCGGTAGGGCACGTTGAGGAACGATACCCAAAGCCCGATCAGCGGAATGTTGATGACCAGCAACAGGACGTTGCCGATCCAGAAACTGGCGACCAGGCCCCAAAATAGCTGTGGTTCATTGCTCATCAGCATGGGGCCCGGCACGATCCCGTGGATCATCAGGGCGCCGATCATGATGGCCATGGTCGGGGTGCCGGGAATGCCGAGCGACAAGGTCGGCACGAAGGCCGTCTGCACCGCCGCGTTGTTGGCGCTTTCCGGGGCGGCGACGCCCTCGATGGCACCCTTCCCGAACTCCTCGGGCCGGCGGGACAGCTTCTTTTCGTTGGCGTAGGCCAGGATTGTCGCGACGG
>DNMS01000216.1:0-1138 GCA_003488105.1 Rhodospirillaceae bacterium | reverse complement strand
GAAAAAGAACTTCGGGATTGTCGCGACGGAGGGGCCGGTGCCGGGCAGGGGGCCGAAGAAGCATCCCGAAGCCGCCCCCCGCAGCATGGGCCAGAACGACCGCTTCCACTGTGCCGCACTCGGCAGCATGGATTTGAAGCTGATCTTGTGGCCCGTGAGGCGTGTCTCTTCACCCTTGATCGACATGATGATTTCCGACAGCCCGAACAGGCCCATGGCCACGGGCACCAGGCTCAGTCCGTCGATCAGGTTGTGGGACCCGAAGCTGTAACGCTCCGCCCCGTCGTAGATGTCGAGCCCGACCGTGCCCAGCAGGGCGCCCAGGGCGACCATCACGAAGTTCTTTTTGGGATCGCTGCCGCCGATGGTGGCGACGGCGACGAAACAGAACACGATGATCGCGAAATACTCGACCGCGCCGAAGGCCATGCCGACCTTGACGATGGCCGGGGTCAAGGCGCTCAACACCAATATGCCGATGCTGCCGCCGACGAAGGACGCGATGGTCGTCATGAACAGGGCGACGCCGGCCTCGCCCTTCTGGGCCATGGGATAGCCGTCCAGGCAGGTGATGGCGTTGGACGGCGTGCCGGGCAGGTTGAGCAGGATCGAGGCCGTGGAGCCCCCGTATTCGGCCCCGTAATACACCCCGGCCAGCATGACGATGCCCGTGGTCGGGTCCATGGCGAAGGTCACGGGCAGCAGCAGGGAAATGGCGGCCAGCGCGCCGATGCCGGGAATGACGCCGATGGCCGTGCCCAGGAACACCCCGGCCAGGCAGGCCAGCAGGTTCTGGGTCATCATGGCCGTCGACAGGCCGATCATAAAATCTTCCATGGGTCAGGGCAGCCTGAAGGGGGGAATCGGCAGGTTAAGGGCGTAGGAAAAGATCAGCCACACGCCGACGGAGAACACGCAGGCATAGGCGATGAAGAACGGATAGCGCCGCTCCGACTGTCCCGCGTAGGCGATGACCATGGACAGCACCACCGTGGGCAGCAGGCCGACGGCTTCGACCAGCAGGATGAACACGGCGACGGATGCGGCGACGCTGAGGAACGCGCGCCGGTTCGTCGGCATCGGTTCCTCACGCGGCGAGAAGACGAAGGAATAAAGTGAAATCAAGACGATGGCCGCA
>DNMS01000061.1:6066-6341 GCA_003488105.1 Rhodospirillaceae bacterium | reverse complement strand
GGCATGTATGTCTGGGCGGACGACGGCCGACGATTCCTCGACATGGGGTCGGGGATCGCTGTCAATTCGCTTGGCCATTGCCATCCGAAACTGGTCGCCGCGCTGACCGAACAGGCCAACACCCTGTGGCATGTTTCCAACCTGTACCGCATCGCCGGGCAGGAACGGGTCGCCGAAATTCTGGTCGCCAATTCCTTCGCCGATACGGTGTTCTTCAACAACTCGGGCGCCGAGGCGGTGGAAGCATCCATCAAGATGGCGCGGCGCTATCACCA
>DNMS01000061.1:0-5824 GCA_003488105.1 Rhodospirillaceae bacterium | reverse complement strand
CGCATCATCAGCTGCGACGGCTCGTTCCACGGTCGGTCGCTGACCGACCTGGCCGCCGGGTCCAACGAAAAGCACCGCGAAGGCTTCGGCCCCATGCCCGAAGGCTTCGACCATGTGCCGTTCGACAACCTGAACGCCATGCGCGCCGCGATCACCGATCAAACGGCGGCGATTTTGGTCGAGCCGGTGCAGGGCGAAGGCGGCATCAAGGCGCCGTCGCCGGGTTTCCTCAAGGGCGTGCGCGAGATGTGCGACGAGTTCGGCATCCTGATGGTGCTGGACGAGGTGCAGACCGGTAACGGCCGCACGGGCAAGCTGTTCGCCCATGAATGGGCGGGCGTGACCCCGGACATCCTGGCCACGGCCAAGGGTCTGGGCGGCGGGTTCCCCGTCGGCGCCGTGTTGGCGACCGAGGCGGCGGCCAAGGCCATGACGGCGGGCAGTCACGGGTCGACCTTCGGCGGCACGCCGCTTGCCATGTCGGCGGTCGGCGCCATGCTGGATGTGGTTCTGGCCCCCGGCTTCCTGCCCCGGGTCGATAAGATGGCCCGCGTGCTGTGGGACAAACTCGGCGCCGTTGTCGCCAAGCATCCGACCGTGCTGACCGAAGTGCGCGGCCAGGGCCTGATGGTCGGCATGCGCTGCGCCGTGGAAAACAGCATCCTGGTCGGCAAGATGATCGACAACGGCGTGCTGACCGTGCCGGCGGGCGACAACGTCGTGCGCATGCTGCCGCCGATGATTCTCGAAGAAAGCCACATCGACGAGGCGGTCCAGGCTCTCGACAAAAGCTGCGCCGAAATCGCGGCGGACATGGCCAAGGAGAAGGCGGGATGAGCGGTCTCCGCCATTTCCTCGATATTGATCAGGCCGACGCGGGCACCCTGCGCCGGATTCTCGACCGCGCGGCCGCGATGAAGAAGAACGGGGCGGCCGCTTCGGCGTCACCGTCCCTGGCCGGAAAGACGCTGGTCATGATCTTCGAAAAACCGTCGACCCGCACCCGCGTGTCGTTCGAGGTCGCGATCCAGCAGCTGGGCGGGCGTGCCGTCGTGCTGTCGGGCAATGAATCGCAACTCGGCCGGGGCGAGACCGTGGCCGATACGGCGCGCGTGCTGTCGCGTTATTGCGATGTCATCATGATCCGCACGGACGATCCGCAGAAACTGCACGATCTGGCCGAATACGCCACCGTGCCGGTGATCAACGGCCTGACCGACGCGTCGCATCCGTGCCAGATCATGGCCGACATCATGACCTTTGAGGAACACCGGGGCGACATCAAGGGGCGTACCGTGGCCTGGGCCGGCGACGGCAACAACGTCGCCACGTCGTGGATTCACGGGGCTGCGCGGTTCGGCTACCAATTGCGCCTGGCCTGCCCCGAGGCGCTGTCCCCCAATCCCGAACTGGTGTCCTGGGCGACGGGCGAGGGTGCGGACGTGCAGGTGACCGAAGACACCGAAGCGGCGGTTGCCGGGGCGGATTTGGTTGTTACCGACACCTGGGTGTCCATGGGCGATGCCGACGCGGGTCCGCGCCACAATTTGTTGACACCTTACCGCGTGGATGACCGCCTGATGGCTCAGGCTGCGCCCGATGCCCTGTTCATGCATTGCCTGCCCGCGCACCGCGGCGAGGAAGTGACCGAATCCGTGATCGACGGACCCCAGTCCGTGATCTGGGACGAGGCCGAAAACCGCCTGCATGCGCAGAAGGGTATCCTGGCCTGGTGTCTGGGCGACGTCTGATCGGGCCTTCCGAATGATGGTGAAGGACGCCCCTCATGTTTGACGAAGAGGGCATCCGCGACCTGGAGCGCCGGGCCGCCGAATGCTGGCCGCCGTTCAGCCAGGGCATTCTGGAAGGCTGGCAACTGCGCTTTTCCGAAGGCGTGTCGCGGCGCGCCAATTCCGTTCTGGCGCTTGAGGAAACGGGGTCGAGCGCCCTTGAGCTACGCATCGACGCCGCGGAAAAATTCTATCGCCAGCGCGGTCTGCCCTGCCGCTTTCAGATTTCCGGCGCGGCCGCGCCGCGGGGCCTGGATGCGGTGTTGGAACGCCGCGGTTACACGATCGAAGCCCGCACCCTGGTCATGACCGCCGATGCCGCGTCCGTGGTGAAGAATTTGGCCGACCGTCAGGATATCTGTTTTCGCGCGCGCCTGTTTTCCGGCCCCACCGGGGCTTGGTTCCAGGTCTACGGCGGTGGTCTCGCGCAGGGACGCGAACGCGGCCTGCGCTGCCGTCTGGCCGAGGGCCTTCCGGCGCCGCGGGCCTATGCGGTGGTGGACGACGGGACCGAGCCCGCCGCCGTGGGGGCGGCCGTAATTCGCGATGACTGGGCGTTGATCCTGTGCATGGCAACACGAGGGGGGTACCGCCGCCGGGGACATGCCGCGCGGGTGTTGGCCGCACTCGCCGCCTGGGCCGCCGATACGGACCGTGACCGCCGCCTGTTCCTGCAGGTGGAATCAGACAATCGTCCCGCCATGGCACTTTATCACTTGGCGGGCTTCCAAGCCGCGCATACCTATTACTACCGAACACAGACACAAGCCGCCCCAAACGATGCCCTCCCAGACGCCGCCGACCAAGACAATGCCTGACGTGACCCTTTCCCTCGACGACGTTGTTCAGCCGTTCCACGTGGACGCGCTGGGCGTCAACGGGCGGGTTGTGCGTCTGGGCCCGATACTCGGCCAATTGGTCGGGCCGCACGACTATCCGCCGGTGGTCGCCGACCTGCTGTCGCAGGTCGTGGTGCTGGCGGCGACGCTGTCCAGCGTGCTCAAGTTCGACGGCGTATTCACCCTGCAAGTCCAGGGTGACGGCCCGGTCGGCCTGGTCATGGCGGATGTGACGTCGGCCGGCGGGGTGCGCAGCTATGCCCGTTATGACGCGGACCGCCTCGCGGCGGTCGATGCCGCGGGCGCCCAGGGGGCGCCGGTGCCGGCGCTGCTTGGGTCCGGCTATCTCGCCTTCACGGTCGACCAGGGCCCGGACACGGACCGCTATCAGGGCATCACCGAACTGGTGGGGGCGACCTTGGCCGATTGCGCTCATGATTATTTCCGCCAGTCCGAACAGCTGGAAACCGCGATCCTGCTGGCGTCCGGCGCCGACCCTCTGGCCGCCGGGGCAATCATGGTGCAGCGCCTGCCGGACAAGCGCGGTGCCGACAAGGACGAGGCCGAGGAAGCCTGGCGCCGGGCGGTGATCCTGATGAGCAGCCTGTCGTCCGGCGAACTGCTCGACCCGGCGGTGACGACGGATCGGTTGCTCTACCGTCTTTACCATCAGGACGGCGTGCGGGTGACCGAGGGCCGGCCCGTGAAACAATCCTGCCGCTGTTCCCGGGACAAGGTCGAAATGACCCTGCGTTCCTTTCCGCAGGCGGAAATCGAGGACATGGCCGAGGACGGCAAGGTCACGGTAATCTGTGAATTCTGCCGCACGGACTACGTTTTCGGCCCGGACCAGATCGAGGCCCTTTACCAGGATTGACCCGGCGGTCCGTCCCGGCAGCGGGGATAATTCGGCCCATGCCTTGATCCTGACACAGGGCTTGCCCAGTATGGTGGGCACCGGGGAAACCATTGGAGCCAGGAAACGACGACCGATGACCTTGACCAGATCACTGACCACCGCCCTTGTCGCCGGCTTTCTGGTGCTGGGCGGTTGCACCACGCCGGACCCCAGCGTCAACCTGCCGGAAATCACCTTCCAACACGCACCGGCTTTGAACCTTGCCGTCGACCGGGTGGAAATCGTCGATGTTCACAAGGCGCCGCTTGCGCCGCCCAACGTGGAACACAAGATGCAGACGCCGCCGGCCAAGGCGATGGCGATCTGGGGCCGCGACAGGATCAAGGCCGTGGGCGGTGCCGCCGGCACGGTCGCGCGCCTGACCATCGAACGGGCGCAGGTGGTGGAAACCAAACTGCCGCGCACCCAAGGCATCAAGGGCGCTTTCACGACGGATCAGGACGCGCGCTACGACCTGGAAATGTCGGCCATGATCGAGGTGTTCGATCCCCAGGGCCGGCGCGTCGGTCATGCCGCGGCGCGCGCCACCCGCAACCAGAGCGTGCCCGAGGACGTGACCCTGAACGATCTCAACAAGACCTGGTTCGCGATGATGGAAGCCGCCCTCAAGGATTTCGACCAAGAAATGGAAACCAACATGCGCCGCTTCCTCGGTAACTGGATGCGCTGACCGGGGTTTAAGGACTTGACCCGACAATGCCGGCTCCGCACCATATGTCCGGACCGCCAATGTCCGGCGAACATCCGTAATCCCTCGACAATCCATTCCATCCCCGCCGGAAGGCCTCCATGCTGACCTTTGCCGCCGCTTGTTTTTTTCTGTTCATCACGCCGGGGCCTGGCGTGTTGTCGCTGGCCGGGGTTGGGTCCGGCTTCGGCTTCGCCCAAGGGCGGCGCTACATGATCGGGCTGTTCCTGGGCACCAACTTCGTGGCGCTGGCCGTGGTCACGGGCCTGGCCGCCGCCGTGTTGGCGGTACCGCATGTGCGCACCGTGCTGCTTTATGCGTCCGCGGCCTATCTTCTGTATCTGGCCCTTCGCATTGCCTTCGCCGGCTCCAAGATCGCCTTCATCGAACGCCAGTCCGCCCCCGGCATAATCGGCGGCCTCATGCTGCAGGCGATCAACCCCAAGGCCTATGCCGTGAATACGGCCTTTTTCTCGGGCTTTGCGTTCATGCCGGACAATCTGGTCATGGAACTCGCGATCAAGTTCGCGATCATGAACGCGATCTGGATCTGTATCCACTTCCTCTGGCTATGGGCCGGGGTGACCCTGCATCGTCTGGACCTGCCGAAACGCACCCAATTCGCGATCAACGTCGCCATGGCGTTGTCCATGCTGGCGGTCGTCGCCCTTGCGGTGTTGGCCCAGCAGTAGGCACCGTCGTCAGACGGGTGCCGCCTAGTCGGGCTGCGTCTTGGCGTAGGAGGACAGGGTCTCGGCGTTGGTGATGACGATGCTGGTTGTCTCAATGGCGATGGCGCCGCTGTCTTCCAGTTTTTGCAGGGCATTGGCGACCGATTGCCGGGTCGCGCCGATCATATGCGACAGCTTCGATTGCTTGATCAGGCCGACCCGCAGCATGCCGTCCCCGGATTTTTTGGCGTTCTGCGCCAGTTCCGAAATCAACAGGGCGACCCGTTCCGTCGTCGTATGGGTCGCCAGGGTCTGCGCCAGTTTCGAATAGCGTTGGCCCTTGAAACCCAGGCATTCGATCAGCGCCAGGGCAAAGGGGGGAGAATCCCGGATGAAGGCCTTGAGATTGTCGTGGTCCAGGTAGAGGGAGCGCACGGTGCCGAGCGCGCGTGCCCCCCACATGTGTTCATGATCGCCGAACACGTAGGGTCCGCCCACGAAATCGCCGGCCTGCCAGGAGCCGAGGATCAGTTCGCGGCCGCCCGGGCTTTCGAACATGCTTTCGACGGTGCCGGCGGTGATGATGTGGATGCCGTTGGCCTTGTCGCCCTGACGGATCAGAAAGCTTCGGTTGCCGTAATCACGGCTGATCGCGCGGCGGATGGTTTCCTGCTTCGTGTCCGCGTCGAGGATGTCCAGCAGATACCTGCCGGTGTTCGGTGGGGGATCGTCTTGCGGCGTCATCAACATGTGGCGGGCCGATCACAGGGGGCATGGGCCAAGTGTCTCTTGGGTCGCGGGAATCAGTAGACCGCATCGCATCATGGCTGGCAAATTTTTCATGAGCGGGTGCACAAAAAACCGCCCGCCGGGATGAGGCCATCCGGCGGGCGGCTTTGGGAGGGGGTGGGCTATTC
>DNMS01000331.1:10594-22481 GCA_003488105.1 Rhodospirillaceae bacterium | reverse complement strand
CCTTGCTGAAGGGGGCCGACGGCATGCCCATCGGCGTGCAGGTCGTCTGCCCCTGGGGTGAAGATGCCAAACTGCTGCGTATCTGCCGCTGGCTTTCGGACAAGGCCGGGGAATGGCGGTGACTGTTGCCGGCATCACGGCGCCGGTGAACGGCGACCGCCTGTGGCGGTCTCTCATGGACATGGCCGAAATCGGCGCGACGGCCGGCGGCGGGGTCGGGCGCATTGCCCTGACCGATCTGGACAAGGCGGGCCGGGATCTGTTCGTCGGCTGGTGCAAGGATGCGGGCTTGGCAGTCCGTGTCGACCGCATGGGCAACATCATCGGCCGCCGCGCGGGGGCGGACGACGATGCCCCCCCGGTGGTCACGGGCAGCCATTTGGATAGTCAGCCGCTCGGCGGCAAGTTCGATGGGGCTTACGGGGTGCTGGCCGGGCTAGAGGTCGTGCGCGCCCTGAATGACGCCGGCATCACGACACGCGCCCCGCTGGAAATCATCGATTGGACGGACGAGGAAGGTGTGCGCTTCGCCGCCGGGGTCGTCGCCTCCGGTGTCTATGCAGGGCGCTTCGATCTGAATTACGGGCGCAATCTGCCGGACCGCGAGGGCACGACCACCATGGCCCGGGAACTGGCCCGCATCGGCTATGACGGCGAGGCGCCCTGCGGGGGATATCCCATTTCGGCCTTCTTCGAGGCTCATATCGAACAGGGCCCGATCCTGGAACGGGAAGGCGTGGTCATCGGTGCCGTGCTCGGCGCCCAGGGGCAGCGTTGCTATGCCGTCACGGTGACCGGCGAGGAAGGCCATGCGGGCACCCTGCCCATGACGCTACGCCGCGATGCCATGGTCGGGGCGGCGCGCATGATCGACGGGCTCAACCGTCTGACCTTTGAATTCGACCCCATGCCGGTATTGACCACGGGCTACGTTCAGGTGCGGCCCAATTCCCGCAATACGGTCCCGGGCCGGGTTACCTTCTCCGTCGATGTCCGTCATCCCGACAACGGCATGCTGGCCGACATCTGCCGGCGCGTGACGGCCCTGTGCCGGACCGCCGCCGAGGATGCGGGACTGCTGGTCGAGGTGGCGGAAACCTCGGCCCGCGACTCCATCGCATTCGATCCCGATTGCATCGATGCCGTGCGCACGGCGGCCCAGCGTCTGGGCCTAGCCTGCCGCGACATCCATTCGGGCGCCGGACACGATGCCTGCAACCTGGTGCGCATCGCGCCGACGGGCATGATCTTCGTGCCCTGCAAGGACGGGATCAGCCACAATGAGCGAGAAACGGCCGCGCCTGAGGACCTGACCGCCGGCTGTCAGGTGTTGCTGGAAGCGATGGTCGCCCGGGCCGGGGTTGTCTGACCCAAAGATCAGGTCAACCGGCACCACAGGTCAAAGGCGGGGTCAGTCTTCCTCGCCGCCGAGCGAGCGGACAAGATCGACGATCCGGCGCCGGACCTTGGGATTGCCGACGGCGTAATAGGCGCGGACCAGTTCCAGGGTCTCGCGGCGCGCCATGGGGTCACGCTCCAGCGCATCCTGCGGCAAATCGGACAGGCCGATCTGCATCTGCCCTTCGTGGGTGCGGATCTGTGACGGCAGTTCCTCGAAGAAATAGGCAACCGGCACGTCGAGAATGCGCGAGAACATGTACAACCGGCTGGCGCCGATGCGGTTGGCGCCGCGTTCGTACTTTTGAATTTGCTGAAAGGTCAGACCAACCGCGTCGCCGAGCTTTTCCTGGCTCATGCCAAGGAGCGTACGGCGCAGACGCAGGCGTTGGCCGACGTGAATATCAACCGGGTTGGAAACACCTGGGGGAAGCCGCTTTTGTCGGTGGCTTTCGTTCTTGCTTGAGGCTCTAGGCATTTGTTTTCCTTTTTGCGCCCCTGGGTTGTACCCGTGCGCGTTATCTTTGCAAGCCCTCCTACCGTGCATATGATTATACCACATCGGGGAATGGGCCGGAGTGAACTTTCAAGGAGAAATTAGTATTGTATGCATATTATTACAACGTATTTTGCAAATATCATCGATATGGATTGAGGGAAATCCGCCACGTTTCATTCGCCCGTTTTCCAAGGCTTCGCGTATAAAATTGGGTTATTTATCAATTTTCACAACCCTGTTGACCCTCGGGGACCAGCAAACGACAATCAATTACTCCGTGGGGAGAAACGGGCGCGAGGGGGCGTTTCATGACCGATGAGCATTTGGACGAGCATTTTGTTGAACTCGTCTCCAGCGTGTCGCACGCGAACGGGGTTTTCCGTATAACCCTGGCCCAACAGGTCGAAGGCGGCACCGCGCGGCCGATCACCCGCCTACTGATTCCGGCCAACCAGCTTCAGGCCGTGCTGCGCGGGGTGGCTGACGGCGCCAACGAAATCCGTGAAAAGCTGCAAAACCAGGCGAAGGATGCGGGCGGCAAGGATGCCGCCGCGCCGGCCAAGAAAAAGCCCGCGGGCAAAGCGGCCGCGAAAAAATAGGCGAATTCGCCGAATTCTTCTGAAAGAGCCGCCTTAGCGTTCGCCCAGGGCGTCGTCCAGGTTGGCCAGCAGCGGATCAACCAGATAGCGCAGCACCGTGCGCGTGCCGGTCTGGATGCTTGCCACCACCTGCATGCCGGGAAACAGGTTATAGACCAGGGAGCCGCGGCTGAAATGGTCGTTCTCCGTGGCGATGCGGACTTTGTAGTAAGGGTTGCCGTCCGGCGTTTGCAGGGTGTCGGGGCTGACGTGGATCACGGTCCCCTTGAGCGCGCCGAACCGCATGGCGTCGCCCGAAGCCAGCTTGACCATGGCGGCCTGTCCCGGCACGACATAGCCGATGTCCTGGGTCTGCAGCTTGGCCTCGATGATCAGCTTGTCGCCCGCGGGCACGATATCGACGACCGGGTCGCCCGGCCGGATCACGCCGCCCACGGTGACCACATGCAGGGTCTTGACCGTGCCGTTCACCGGCGACCGCACGACCGTGCGCTGCAGGTTGTCGCGGAATTTCTGGATGCGCTGGGTCAGTTCGCGGAAATTCAACTGCGCTTCGTCCAGCAGACGCTGAGTTTCCTTGTTGAATTCGCTGGTTACGCTTTCCAGCACCGCCTGGGCCTCCTTGCGGGCGGCATCGGCGCGCAGCAATGACGCCTCGTCCGTCTCGATCCCGCCGCGCAGCTGTTCGGCTTCTTTCAGCAGGTTCAGATGGACGAACCGGTTGGTCAGGTCGCGCTTCAACAGGCCTTCGCTGATTTTCACCTGCTCGTCGACCAGTTTCAGGCTTTTGCCCGCGTTGGTGATGCGGGTCTTGATCTCGTGAATTTCCTGGGTCCGCTGCACGATCGCGGCGTTCTGGCGCTTAAGGTCGCCGAGGTGCTTTTCCAAATCCGCCTGAAAGCGTTGCCGTGCCGAATTGGCCAGATCGGGTCGGTCGCGCACCAGTTCCGGGTCCAGGGTGAGGGTCCGGTCCCCTTGCAGCAGGGAGCGCAGGCGCGCCAGATCGAAGCGCAGTGACACCAGGCGTTCGCCCAGTTCACCCACGTCGGCGTTGCTCGCCGTCGGCTCCAGCACGACCAGTTCCTGGCCCGCCGTCACCTTGCCGCCTTCGACCACCTTGATGGCGCGCACGATGCCGCCTTCCAAATGCTGGATGGTTTTGACCTGGGTCGAGGGAATGACCTCGCCCAACGCCATGGACACGATGTCGATCTCGCTGATCGACGACCAGATGCCGAAGCTGACGACCATCGCGGCGCACAGCCCGAACACGGCATGGGTCTTGAACGGGATCATTTCCGACGGCCGGTAGCCCCCATCGGCGGGGTCGATGCCGGGTGGTTCGGTCCCTTCGGGGGTGGGGCCTTGCGGATGAGGCGGCGTCGCGCCGTCGGCGGATTTTTTCGCCATGTAGGCGGCCGCCGTCGCCGCGGCCGCTTCGGGTGCGGCACGGGCCTTGTTCATCAGTTCCTTGAGCCGCTCCGTGGCGGCGACGGGATTTCCGGCCATGGTCAGTCTCCGCCCCGTTTGTGGGTGACCGGGGGATGGGGCAGGGGCGCGACGTCGGCCTGGGCCTCCGCCGCCGTGGCGGGGTCGGGGGCTGCGGCCGGGGCCGGTTGCGCCGGACCCGCCTGCGGGGCCCGGGGCGCGGCCTGCGGGTCCTGAACGCCCGGCACATGGCGCACGACGGGCACGGGTTTCTGATTGAGGTCGAGCAGATAATGGGCGCCGCGCACGATGTTCTTGTCGTGGGACATGATGATGATGGTGCGGCCCTGTTTGACGAGGGAGCCCATGATCTTGTGCACGGCGGCGCAGCCGTCGGCGTCCAGGCTTTCCGTCGGCTCATCGATCACCGCCAGCGCGCCGTTGGTTGCCAGTGCGCGGGCCAGGCCGAGCCGCCGCCGGGTGCCCTCGGACAGCCGCCAGCCGTTATCGACCACGGGCGTCTCGAAGCTTTGCGGGCTTTCATCCAGGAACCGGCGCAGGCCGACCGCGTCGATGATGCGGTTGAGGTCCGAGGTCTCGACATTAGGGGCGTTGACCTTGAGGTTTTCCTCGATGGTGGCGTTCAGCAGGGCCGGTTCCTGCGGCATGTAAATGACCTGGCGGCGCCACCATTCAAGCGCCACCTGCTTGATATCCAGGCCGTCGACCAGGATCTGCCCGCGGTCCGGTTCCAGCAGGCCCAACATGATGCGGCCGAGCGTGGTCTTGCCGCTGCCGTTGTCGCCGACCACCAGCAACACGTCGCCGGCCGTCAGTTTCAGGTTCAGGGATTCGAACAGCGGCATGGACGCGCCCTTGAACCCGAAGGCCAGGTCGCGCAGTTCGATGGCGCCGGAATACTTGGTGACGGCGGAGCCCTTTTCCGGCTCCAGCGGCACCTTGACCAGCTCGGAGAACATGGTCAGCGCCTGGCGCGCCTTGGCGAAGGCGCTGCCCAGCTGCGACAGCTTGGTCACCGGCTGCAACGCCCGCGCCGACAGGATGTTGGCGCCGATCATGGCCCCCACGTCCATGTTGCCGGTGACGACCAGAAGGGCCCCCGTGGTGATGACGGCGACGCTCATCAGGCCGTTGGCGGTTTGCGTGATGGTCTGAATCATGCCCTGGCGCGAGGTCACGTCGCGGCGCAGGCGCTGCGACGAATGGACGTGCTTTTCCCAGGCCCGGCGCAGGAACGATCCCGCGTTGAAGGCGCGTACCAGGTCCTGTTCGCGGGTCGCCGTGCCCAGCAGCGCGCTGCCGACGCCGGTCGCGTTCTGCAATTCCGCCGTCTTTTCCTGCATGGACATGGAGCCGTAGACGCCGAACGCGAACACCCCGACCAGGAAGGCCAGCACCACCACCGCCATCAGCGGATGCAGCAGGTACAGCACGAACACGAAAATCAGCGAAAACGGCACGTCCAGGATGGTCGCGATGTTGGACGATGAATAGGCCTGTTCGACCGACGCCATGCCGTTGACCATTTCGCGCCGGGTTTCCGGCGGAATCTGTTCCAGGTCACCGGCCCGGGCGCGGGTCAGGATGCCGTAGCCGGCGATGGCGAGCTTTTCATCCGGTTCCACATTGACGCCGCGCGCGAGGGAGCCGCGCGCCTGACGGAACAGGTATTCAAGGACGATGGCCAGCAGCACGCCGGACGTCAGGGTCGCCAGCGTCGCATCCACGCCCTGGCTGACGTATCGGTTCAGCACCTGCATGACGAACAGCGGGCTGGCCATGGCCAGGATGTTGATGAACAGGGTCGCGACGATCAATTCCGTCGCGATCGCCGGTCTGGCGAAAACCCGTTTCAACAGTTCCTTCATGCTCGCTCACTCATTCGCCCGCAAAAACCCCGAGTTTCCGCGCTTTTCTGCACCCGGAAACGGAGGCGCCGCCACCATACCATATCGGTAATAATCGCGGCGATCCCGGCAAAATCATAGGTTGGTCAGGTGAATGATTGGTGAACGGGGAGGCGACGTCTAGGCGATCTGGCCCCCGCCAACCTCGAAGTCGCTCGTGCTCAGATCGCCGCCTTCGACGTTCTGCAGTTCGATTTCCATGTCCGCCTGGGCATCGCCATCGGCATCGATTTCCAGAATCTTGGTCTGATTGTTGAACCGGGCCGAGGAATCGCCGAAGCCGGCGAAGTCATTGGTTTCATCACCCACGAACATGAACATGCCCTGATTGAATGCGGAGATATCGATTTTGTCGGCACCGACCGCGTCGAAATCCAGGATCACGTCGCGCAGCAGACTGCCCAAGCCGCTTTCCGTGGCCGCGCCATAGATGAACACGTCGCTGTCGCCGCCGCCTTCCAGAATGTCCGCGCCGCCGCCGCCGTAAATAGTGTCGTCGCCACTATCGCCGGACAGGCGGTTGGCGAAGTCGCTGCCGATCAGGAAGTCATTGAATCTGCTGCCTTCGGCGTTTTCGATGTTGCTCAGGGTGTCGGTTTCTCCGCTGTAGGGATCGTAGGCGGTGCCGCCGGCAACGGTCTCCGGGCCGGCGTCTTCCGTGCTGTCGCTCAGATTGACGATGATCCCACCTGTCGGGTTCTGGAAATAGCTGACCGTGTCGTTGCCATCGCCGCCGTCCAGGATGTCCTCACCCGCGCCGCCGATCAGCAGGTCGTCGCCGCCGCCGCCGGACAGGTCGTCGTCGCCGCCGTTGCCCAGCAGGATGTCGTCGTGGGCGGAGCCGATCAGGGTGTCGATGCCGCTGCCGCCGACGACCAGGGTATTTACCGCACCGGCGGAGGCGTCCGAACCGCTGGCGACGGCGAAGCGGTCCAACTCCGCGCCGTCCTTGAATTCGAATTCGACGTAATCCAGCGAATTGGCCGCATGATTGACCACGGTGGTCTTGTGGATATAGCCGCTGCCGATGTCTTCATAGAAGAACATCAGATCGCTGCCCGACCATTCGGCGCCGACAAATTCCATCGGATCGCGGAAGATCAGGGTATCGATGCCGTCGCTGCCGCCCGCCAGGGTAATGGTGTCACCGGTGGTCACGGCGGCGCTGGCGACGTCCATCGCCGTCGAGGTCGTGGCCGAGGCCAGAATCCAGTCGTTGCCCGTGCGGCCGACAAAGCTGTCGTCGCCGGCTGTGCCCGTGGTGATGAGGATGAAGTCGTCGGTGGTCAGCGCGTTCCGATCGATACCAGGAAGCTCAATCTGCATATCGATGTTCAAATTGCCGAGGACGACATAATCGCCATCAAGGTCAATCTGCAGGACGTCATCGTACCCGAGAAGCCCAAAGCCAGCGGCGGCATCGTCATCAAGACCGCCGAGTAGGCTGAGGCCTTCGTAAGAGAATTCAACGCCATCGGCGATTAGGCCCTCAAGCACGATCTTGTCCACGCCGACAACGAAATCGTCGATGGTGTCGCGGTTGCCGCTGCCGACATCGGAATCGGTTTCCGCCGTGAACACGAAGTAATCCGGGCCCGCGCCGCCGGTATGGGTTTCCTGGGCGGCGGTGGCGATGATGGTGTCCGTGCCGCCGGTGGTGACGCTGAGGGCGCCAGCAGCACCTATCACGTCCCCAGCCGCGAGCGGCGCGGTGACGCCCGCAAGCTTGATCAGGGTGCCGTCGTAGTTGGTCGTGCCCGTGCCCCGTCCCTTGACGTAAATCCAGCCGTCCGTGTCGTCGGTGAAGAACACGACGCGGTCCTGGACGCCGTCGTCGATGGCGATGGCGTCGACGGTTGCCTGGATCGCGCCCGCATAGGTGTATTTGACGGTCATCAGTTCCAGGCCGTCCATGCCGTTGAAGCGGATGGTGTCGGCGCCGCCGCCCTGGTTGAAGTCGGTGATCGTGTCATAGGCGACGTCAACGGATTCGTCGCCGCGGGTGTATTCAAAACGGTCGTTGCCGGCGCCCCCGGTGAAGGTATCGGCCCCGCCTTCGCCGCGGAAACGGTTTGCGCCGCTGTCGCCGATGAAGCTGTCGGCGAACTGGGAGCCGCGAATCTGTTCGATGTCGATCAACGTATCAACACCGCCGTCGCCGTCGTTCGTCACCTGGCCGCTGCCCAAGGCCAAGTTAACGGTGATGGCGCCCGCGGCGTTGCGATAATCGGCGCGGTCAATGTCGAGGCCGCCGCCGCCGCCGTCCAGGGTGTCGTCGCCGCCGCGCCCGATCAACACGTTGTTGTTGTCGTTGCCGGTCAGGATGTCGTTGTGATTGGAGCCGGCGAGTTCGTTGACGCCGCCGGTGAAGGTGTCGGTGCCGACGCCCGCGCCGGTGGCCGTACCGTCGCCGTCGGTACCAACTGTCAGTGTCGCCGTCACACCGCCGGTTGCGTCGCTGTAATCGGCGCGGGTGAAGCCATTGCCGGTGATGGTATCGTCGCCGTCGCCGCCACGAACGGTGTTGGACACGCCGAGGGTCGAAACGAAGCCGCCGCCGCCGCCGTCCGGGTCGAAGGCGTCGAACTGGCCGTTGTCCCAGCCGGTCATGTCGAACAGGTCGTCGTGGATGCTGCCGTTGATCTGATCGATGTTGCCCAGCGTGTCGGTGCCGACCGAGGCGTCGCCCGTGACCGTGTCGGTCGAGGCATCGACGGTGATGCCGGCGGTCGCGTCGGAATAGTCGGCGATGTTGCGGTCGATGCCGGGATTGCCCCGCGTGCCGCCGGTCAGATAGTCGTTGCCGCCGCCGCCGCTCATCACGTTCTTGCCCGTCCGCCCGTCGAGGATGTCGTCGCCGTCCGTGCCGAGTAGATTGGGGTCGTCCCCGTTGGTGCCGATGATGACGTCGGTCACCGGGGCAATGTCCAGATAGACGGTCCGCGTGTCCGTGCCGCCGAAGCCGTCGGAAACGGTGACTTGGAAGGAATCGGTGCCGAACGTATCGGGATCGGGGGTGTATTCGTAGCTGCCGTCCGGATTCAGCGCGACCGTGCCGTTGGCGGCATTGACGTCCAGGGTGAAGGTCAGATAATCGCCGTCGATGTCTTCGGCCACGATGCGGCCGCGCAGGATGGTGTCTTCCGTGCCGGCCAGCGGCGCGGCAGGATCGAGGCCGCCGTAAATCCCCGGTCCCGTGTCGGTGTAAACTGGGGCGCCGTAAGGGATGCCGCCGATGGCGTTGACGGCATCGCTGATCGACGACACCGGCTCACCGCCGGCCCCCTCGTTCAGGGGCGCATTGAAGACCAGGCCGGGGCTGTTCGCCGGAATGGGTTCTTCAAGGCCGTTGTCGATTTCCCAACCCGTGCGGGCAACGTCCCAGATGCGCACGTCGGCGATTTCGCCGTCGAAGAAATAGTCTTCGTCACTGTCGTGATAGGCGCCGATGCGCATGTCGTTGGGATAGGTATAGGTCATCTCCGAGCCGGAGATGTCCTGCGTCTTGACTTCGATGCCGTTGACGAAGATCCGCGCCGTCCCGCCGTCATAAGTGGCGGCGACATGGAACCATTGGTTCAGATTGATCGCGCCGATGGGCGTATCAATGACGTGCAGCGTGCCGTCGACGGTGAACGCGAAGCGGACGGCTTCGTTCGGGCCCAGATGCAGGCCATAACCGCTTTCGTAGGTGCTGTCGTCGGTGACGTTGCCGACGATGCTGGCCCAGTCGGGCGACGAATTCGGATTGATCCAGGCTTCCAGAGTGAAGGTGGTATCGACCTCGAAGGCCATTTCCTGTCCGAAGTTGATGACATCGTCCACGCCGTCGAAGGTGACGGCGCCGGACGTCACGTTGGTGCCGAGCAGAAGCGGGGACTGATCGACGATTTGGGCGTCCCCGACAAGGCTGCCGTCGTTCCCGTAACCGTCCAGCGACAGTTCATTGATCAAAGTCGCCGGCGCCTGGCCGTCATAATGGCTTTGCGCCATGTCGGCCTGGATGTCCGTGGGCTGGCGGACCTCGTCGAATATGCGGACCTGCGCGATGCCGCCGGCGAAGGAATTCTCGGGCGTTTGGTTGCCGTCGCCGTTGGACGACCCGATGGCCATCGTGGTCGCCGCTGGCAGCGAGTTGGTGCCGACATTGCCCGCGCCCTGAAGCGTGCCGTTGACGAAGGCTTCAAAGGTGCCGGTCGTGCTGTCGTAGGTGACCGCGACGTGGTTCCATTCCCCGGCTGTCAGCGTGCCGGACGCGGCGGAGCCCAAAACCCCGGCGTTGGTGAACGACAGGCCGTTGCCGTTGAGCGCAAACACCAGGTCGCCGGCGCCGATTGCGGCGATGGCCTGGGTGCCGGTCAGGTCGTCCGGTTTCACCCAGGCGGCGATGGTGATCTTGTTGGTGCCGTCGACCGGGTTGATCTGGGTGACGTTGACCATGTCGCCCGTGCCGTCAAGCGCGGCATAGGCGCCGAACGGGTCCGACGGCGGGCCGCCGGCCGAAATTTGATGACCGTTGCCGGAAATGTCGATCAGGGCGGGGTCGATGTCGGCCGCGTCCATGTTGTCCAGTGTATAGCGCGCGGCCAGATCCGTGGTGTCGGCCAGGTCGGCCTGATGGCGGTTGTCGGCGATTTCCTGGGCCGTGCGCGCGTCGGACCAGATTCGGATGTCGTCAAGCTGACCGGCGTAGAAATTGCTGCCGTCGCCCCGCGACGCGACGTAAACGTCGTCCGTATTGTCGATGGGGGCCTTGGTGAAGGTGTCGCCCACGGTGGGGTCGGCGACCCAGCCGTCGGTCGAGCCGTCGAGATAGCCGGTGATGGTGCCCTCGGCGCCGGATTGGTCGATGACCAGGGCGACGTGATGCCATCCGGCGGTCAGGCCGCTGAGGTCGAAGTCCTGCGCCGCTTTGTTTCCGGCGACGGCGGCGTCCTCCGTGTTGACCAGGACGCTCAGATTACCGTCGCTGCCCAGGTTGATGGCCCAGCCTTCGTCGGCGGACCCAAGGTATCCCTTGCCGATCATGCGCTGGTCGGATACCGGCGCCGTGCCGTCGTAATAGAACCAGGTTTCGACGGTCAGGCCGCCGCTGCCCGGATTGAACGATGGGTCATGCGCCGCGGCGACGTAATCGTCGATGCCGTCGAACTGCACCGTGTTGACGTTGGCCTGCGCGCCCAGGATTTCCGGCGCGTCGTTTGTGTTCTGTACGTCGAGCAGGATCGTCCGCGTATTGGTGCCGCCGGCGCCGTCATCGACCGTGACGGTGAAGCTGTCGCCGCCCGCATAATCCGGATTGGGCGTATAGGTGAAGGTGCCGTCCGGTTGGACGTCCACCGTGCCGTGGGCGGCGCCCGCGTCCAGGGTAAAGTTCAGGTCGCCCGGGAGGTTGTCCAGGTCCCCGGCGACGATCTGCGACGAGAGCGAGCCGTCTTCCGGGACGACCAGAAGGCCGCTCGGCTGGGTGATTTCCAGGCTGTCGATCTGGGGGCCGTTGGCCACGTTCTCCCGGTTCAAGAACGAAATGTGGTTGTCCGTGAACTCGGTCGGATCCTGTCCTGTCAGCGTCAGCGTGTTCGACGGGTTGTTCTGTTCCGTAACGGTGATCGACAGATTGAGGCCATCGTCGGTGACGGCCACATCGTAGGTCGTGCCGTTGTTGAAGGTGAACGCGCCGCTACCCGTATCCACGATCGGCGTTACCGTTCCGCCGACCACGCGGTAGATGGCCATCTGGTTGATGCCGCCGGCGTTGCCGAACGTGGCGTAGACGCCGTTGGTGATGAAGTTGTAGTTGCCGGGGTCGGCGATGCCGTCGGATCGTGTCGCGATCGCCATGAAATCGTTGGTATCGTTGAACTGGAGGCTGGTTTCGATCGTGATGGGGGTCGTGGCAGTCGGGGTGTATTCCACGGCCGTCGACACAATCGCCCGGCTGGACAGCGACAGGACGCCGCTGCCTTCGGTCGCCGCGGCACCGGCGTTCGTTGTGTCCACGGTGTAATCGGTGCTCAACGAGCCGTCGTCAAAGC
>DNMS01000331.1:10288-10467 GCA_003488105.1 Rhodospirillaceae bacterium | reverse complement strand
CGAGCCGTCGTCAAAGCTGTCCGTAAAGGATGCACCCGCGCCGACCAGGAAGTCCGGCGAGGCCCCGCCGATGGTCACCTCACCCTGCAAGGTTCCGATGTTGTCGCCGCCGGCAAGGTCGGCCACGAAGCCGCCGCCATCACTGTCGAGCGGATAATAGGCAACCAGGTTCGGCTCGC
>DNMS01000331.1:611-10070 GCA_003488105.1 Rhodospirillaceae bacterium | reverse complement strand
CGCCGCCGGTCAGGCGCAGGCCCATGTCGGCGGCGATGTCGTCGACGCCGCGCGCCACGTCATAAATGCGGACGTCGGAAATTTCTCCCTGGAACTGATTTGTCCCGTCGGGCGCCTGGCCGATAAAGGCGCTGTCCGTTCCGATCACGAGGGAAAGGTCAACAGGGGCGGAGACGGAAACCCCGTCGACGAAAATTTCAGAGTAGCCGCCGGAAGTGGTAACCGCGACATGGTGCCAGGCGTCGTCATTGATTGCCGGCCCGCCGGTAATGAAGTTGACGTTCAATGAATCGAACGCCAACTGGCCGCTTCCTTGAATGAATAATTGCCCGTTGGTGCCGGTGCCGGTGGCATTGCCGACCGACAGGATGGCGTGATTGACAGCGGTTGCGTCTGTCTTGACCCAGGCAGACCAGGTGAAGTCGGCAGCGCTGTTCGGCAGGCCCGCCGGATTGGCCAGACTGATGCTGTCGCCGCTGCCGTCGAACTGCGCGGCATTGCTTGATTGCACCACACCGAGAATTTCCGGCGCGTCGTTGACAGGCGAGATATCGACGGTGCGGTCGAAGGCGGCGGAAGCTCCGCCGTCGCCGTCGGAAACCTGGAAGGTGACGGTCCGCTGGGCTACGCCCGGCTCTTCGCTGATGTTCTGATAGGTGACGGCGCGGGCCAGTTCCTGAACCAGGGCCGGCGTGGCGTCCGGATCCAGGTCGATGATGATATTGCCCGCCGTTGACGCGGCATTGACCAGGCCGATGTCCGTGCCGGAAACACTGACCACGCTGGCCGGCGTCAATCCGGCGCTCAGGCCGATATTGCCCGAGGTGTCGATGTCCAGAACGTCATCGGCGGTACCGCCGGCAGTGATCGCGGCGGTGAACTGACCAAGGTCGAAATCGGTGCTGTCTATATCGATGATATCGATGGCGGTGTCGATGGCGACAGCCGGGCCATCCTCGGTGAAGGTCGCATTGCCGCCGGCCGAGGAGATTTCAGGCGCATCGTTGATGTTTTCGACGCCGATGGTGACGGCCAACGGCGTTGATGGGGCGCCCTGGTCGTCCGTTACCTGGAATTCGATGGTGCGGTCGGCCAGATCCGGCTGTGCCGCCGTGGAATTGAACGTGACCGAGCGCAGGACCTGTTCGTATTCGGCCTGCGTGCCGGTGCCGGTCAGCGTCAGCGCGCCGGTGGCTGCGTCATAGCTGCCGCCGATGGCCCCCACGGGGGTGAAGGACAGGATATCCGTATTGGCCTCGAAGGCCGTGGTGATGGTCACCGTGGCGCCGTCAAGGGTCGCGCTGTCGATATCCGTCAGGGTGATGCCGCTATCGACAACCAGGGGTGCTCCGTCTTCCACATAGGTCTTGCCGTCCAGGCCGAAGGAAATGACGCGGGCGCCGATTTCCGTATTGTCGGCGGTGGCGCCGACCGGGTCGGACTGGCGAAATACGGCGACCAGATTGCCGTCGCCGTCGGCGGCGATGGCCGATTGCTGCTGGTTGCCCGCCGTATTCTCGTTGACCGTGAATTCCGTGCCGACCTTGGCGCCGGCGGCGTCGAAGCGCTGTGCGCGGATCGCCGTGCCGGCACCGTCTGCGGTGGCGTCGTTGGTCGACCAGGACACCACGAAGCCGCCGTCGGGCAGGGCCGCGATGGAGGGTTCGTTCTGATGGCCGGTGATATCCGTGTTGGCCAGCAGGTCGCCGGTGACCGGCGTGCCGTCGGGCCCGAAGATGCGCAGGCCGATGCCGCCGTTGCCGTCGTTGTCGCCGGAGGCAATGTCGTCCGTGCGCCAGGCGACGGCGAAGTTGCCGTTGGATAGGGTGGCGACCTCGTGCTGGTCCTGCTGCGTGCCGCCGCCTTGGTTCACCGCGACGGCGAATTCGGCGCCCAGCGGCGTGCCGCTGTTGTCGTACACCCGCGCGAACAGGTCGTTGTCACCGTCCGTATTGTCGGTCCAAACCGCGACGAAACCGCCACCCGGAAGGGCGGCCAGTTCCGTGCCCTGGGAGTCCGGGGACCCAAGCAGGAATTCACCGGTAACGGGCAGGCCGTTAGCACCAAAGACGCGCGCGGTGGCATCCTGGCCGCTGGCAATGCCGGAGTCTTGCTGATCGATGGCGATGACGAAGCCGCCGTTCGACAGGCCGACGATGGTGCCGCCGTTCTGCACCGTGCCGCTGAAGTATTCGCCGACGTTGAAGGCGTCGGCCCCCGGGGTCGCCCCGTCGCGGGAAACCGCCTGGCCGGTGACGTCATAGCGCTGCACGTAGAGGTCCGACGTGGTGGCGTCGGCGGCGGTCGGCTGGTTGACGTAGGAAACGATGAAGCCGCCGTCGGTCATCGGCGAGACCCGGGCGTTGTATTCGCTGCCGGGGGCGGTGTTGGCGATGATGAATTCCGGGCCGTCGGGCGTGCCGTCGGCGTTGAAGATGCGCCCGATGGTGCCCAGGTCCGCGCCGCCGCCGACGCTGTAATTGTTCCAGATGGCGACGAACTTGGTGCCGCCCGCGAAATAAGTGACGTCGGCGGCCGACTGTTCGCCGGTCAGGGCCGTGTTGACCAGGATTTCCGCATCGAATGTCGCGGTACCGGCGGGCAGGGTCGCGGTGGTGACCTCGGGCGCGTCGTTGACCGGCGTGATGTTGACGGTCTGGCTAAGGATGGCAGAGGTGCCGCCGTCGCCGTCCGTCAGGGTGAAATCGATGCCGCGCGCGCCGGCGCCCGGTTCTTCCGTGTCGTTCTGGAAGGTCACGGCGCGGGCCAGTTGTTCGACAACGCCTGGCGTGGCGAAGTCGGTCAGATCAATGGAAAGCGTGCCTGAGGCACCGTCTAGATTGATGGCGCCGATCACGTCCTGGCCGATGCTGACAAGGCTGCCGTTGGTCATGCCGGAACTCAGGTCGAATGCCGCGCCGGCATCGATGGTCAGCACATCGCCGGCCTGATAGCCGCTGGAGATATCGATGGTCAGGGTGCCGCCGTCGAAATTGGTGCTGTCCAGGTCGGTGATGGTCAGGGCCGGGTCGATGATGACCGGAGCACCGTCCTCGGCGAAGGTCGCAGCACCACTTGCGGTTTCGACGGTCGGTGCGTCGTTGACATTCAGCACGGTGACCGTGATTGCCTTGGTCGCGACGGCGCCCAGGCTGTCGGTGACTTGGACTTCAAAGCTGTCGGTGCCGAAGAAGTGGGTGTTCGGCGTGTACTCCCAGGTCCCGTCACCGTTGATCGTCACCGTGCCGTTCGCACCCTGAGCCGCGACGCCGAAGGTGAAGACCTCAGTATCATTCACGTCGTCGGCGTCGGTGGCGATGATCTGGCCGTGCAGGACCGAGTCCTCGGCCATCGTGAACAGGTTGTTGTCCACGAACACAGGGGTTCCGCCGGTGAAGGTACCTGTATTGCCGTTGCCGGTGACGTCGCGGAACTGGTCGGACGTGCCGTTCAGCACGTCGTCCAGATGCCAGGCGGCGGTCAGGGTCGGGTCCGTGCCGTCGGGCAGGGTGTGCATGTCGGACAGGATGTCCGCCTGCGAGCGGCCCACGTCATAGGCGCGGACATCGAAGATTTCGCCGCTGAACGGTAAAATGCCGCCTTGGCCAATGCCGATGTTGACGTTTGCGGACACCAAATTCGGGGTCAGGCTTGTTGTCGAGCCGATGGCTGTGCCGTCCACGTACAGGGTCGTCGTCGTGCCGTCGAACGTGACCGCCGCGTGGTGCCACAGGCCATCGGCGACGACCGGGCCCTGGCCGCTGAGTCCGGCGGCGCCGGTCAGATCAAAGCCCAGCTTGTTGTCTGAATTCACGAACAGCAGAGCGCCTTCGTTCAACGTGCCGTCGGACAGCACTTCGAACAATTCCTGGCGCAGGCCGGTGGTGTCCGTGCGGAACCACAGTTGATGGCTGAAGGCGTCCGTGCCGGTGGCCAGCGGCGAGATCGAGGATTTCGTGATGGTGCCCGATCCGGCCAAACCGTTGTTGGCGCCGAGCGTGCCATCGGCGAAGGAGATGGAGGAGCCGTCCGGCGCTACGGCGGTGATCGTGCCGCTGACGTTGTTGGACCCATTGGGGAACCCGGCCAATGTCACCTCGTCGCCGACGTCGAATCCGGCGAAGGTTCCCGGCGTGTTGCCGGCATCGGTGATCGTGTCGTCGGTGCCGTCGAGGGTTGCGTTGGTGATGACGAAGCCCGAGCTTTGGTCAGTGGCATTAATCACCAGCGGGGGAGTCGGGTCGTTGACCACTATCTGGTCGTCCACACCGTCGAAGCTGAGCGCCTGGCCGATCAGCGGCACGCCGAGCGGATCTTCTGCTTCGCCGCTCGCGGCCGAGGTGCCGAGGATTCCGTCGGCCGAGTCGACCAGAGTGCCCAGGTTGGTTGCCGTGCCGTCGGCGAAATCGTAATGCACCAAGGGTGCGGTGCCCGTTGCGGTGTCGCCACCGGCGTCGGCGGCGACCTCGGTGGCCGTGCGGGCATGATCATAAATGCGGAATTCATCCATCACGCCGTCGAACGGGAACGGATATCCGATGGAGACATCCGCCGTGGTCGTGCCCAGGTTATTCACAGGATCGACGCCGCCCAAGGTGCCGCCGACATCGACGCCGTTTACGTAAATGGCGATGTCACCGCTTGGCCCGTCGTAGCTGAAGGCCACATGTGCGGGGACCCCGGGGGTGAGCACACTGGGCGGCGTGGTGAAGTTGGACAGTTGGCCGTCGCCGCCGCCGTCGCCGACCTCCACGTATAAGGATCCATCGTCGCTGACCGTGAAGCTCCATCCTTCGTAGCCGGCCCCGAAGTTTTGGGCGATGCGGGCGCCGCCTGTCGGATATTCGGTCAGGGTGATGACCGCTTCGACAGTGATGGATGTCAGCGTATTGACCGTGCCCTCGACCGGAATGACGATTCTGTCGTCGACCCCGTCGAACTGCATGCCTGCGCCGTTGGTGGTGACGGCGATTTCCGGAATGCGGTTGACGGTGACCGTGGCGGCCGTGCTGCCGTAGTCGATGGTGACGGTGTATTCGGGGCCCAGGTTGTGCTGGATGGTGTCGAAGATGTTGTCGATGCCGGCTTCCAGAACGCCGCCGTCGCCGCCGATTTCCGCCGTATGGCTGGAATAGTTCAGAATTTGGAAGGTGTTGCCGTCGGTCGTCGGGTCGAAGTCCGGTGCGAAATTAAGGTTCAGGGTGTCGCCCGCCGCCGTCAGGTCCATGGTGTCCAGGTTAAGGACGTCGCTGGCGCCGCCGCCGATGTCGATGTCGAGGATCGAATTGGTGTCGAACACGACTTCGCCGCCAGTGATGTTCAGGGTGCCGACATTGTCGATCCCGGCGATGTCGATGATGCCATCACCGGCGATGTCGGCGCCGTTGGCCAATTGGATCGTGCCTTCGCCGGTGAGGATGCCCGTGTTTTCGATATTGGCGCCGTCGAGGATAAGGGTCGCGCCCGCGCCGACGGAGATTTCCCCGCCGTTGTTGAAGATGAAGCCGGGGGCGGTGATCGTCACCGTGGCGCCGGGGGCGACATTGAACACGCCGTCCGGCGAATTGATGTTGGTCGGGGCGGCGATGACGGTTCCCGTGCCCTCGATGTTCAGAATGCCGTCGACGGACAAATTGACCGTATCGGCGATCGTATCGTTGTCGAGGGTCAGGGTGCGGCCGTCGCCGATGGTGAAGGTCGGCGCCCCTTCGCCGCCGGTGGCCCCCTCAATGGTGATGGCGCCGCTGAGTGTCAATTCTGCGTTGCCTGAGTACAGGCCGAAATTGCCATTAAGTGTCAGCGCGCCCGTGCCGGCCAGATCAAGAGTGCCGGTGCCGGTTAGATAGGTATCGCTGTCGACCACGGTCTGGCCGTCGCTGACCGTCAGCACGGTCGCCGTCGCCAGTTCGATGGTCCCGGCGGCCGCGTTCAGGATGCCGCCCGCAAGGTCGATGATGGCGCTGGCGTCGACGGTGATGGTGCCGTTGGCGGTGTCGATGCTGCCTTCGATGATGCGCTGACCGCCGCCGCCCGATGTGTCGCTGAAGATGATGTTGCGGGAGTTGACGATGCCCGGGCCGCCCACGGTGAGGATCGTATCGGCGGGGGCCGCGTCGGAATTGTCGATGATGATGTCGCCGTCGTTGACGATGCCGAGCGTCACGTCCAGGGCGACATTGCCGCTGCCGGCTTCGCCCAGGGCCAAGGTCCCGAAATAACCGCCGAGGTAAGTAATGGCCAAGGCGCCGTCGATCTGGTTGCCGCTGCCGGTGATGGAAATTTCCCCGTGGATGCCGCCGTTCTCGGCGGCGTCCAGGGTGATCAGCGGCAGCCCCAGGGTTGCCCCGCCGCTCAGGGCGACCGTGCCGGCGATGTTCAGGTCGCCGGTGCCGAGCACGGACGCGTTGCCGATGGTCACCGTGGCGTCCTGTTCGATTGACGACGGTGCCAGCACGTTCAGGGTGCCGGCCAGAATGTTCAGGTCGGCGTTGACCACCAACTGGCCCACGGTCTCGTTGACCGGGCCGTTGTTGAAGGTGATGGGGGCATACCCACCGTCGTTGAGGACGGCGATGGTCGTTGCGTCGGGAAGGCCCGAGGTCCAGTTGGCGGCGTCGAACCAATCGCCGCTAAAGTTCAGCTGATCGTGGTCGCTGCGCGTCAATCCGCTTTCCAGGGCGACCTGGACGGTCGCATCCTGGGTGGTGGTGCCGCCATCGCCGCTGTCGACCGTGAAGGTCACCGTGCGGGCCACCGTGGTGGGTTCGGCCGCGTCGTTCGTGAAGGCAATGGTGCGGGCCAGGGCCTGGACCGCTGCCGGTGTGGCATCGGCATCAAGGGTGATCAGCAGGTTGGCGGCCGATCCGTCGTCGGTGCCGTCGATGGTGCCGATCACGACACCGTTGAACAGCACGTCGGAGCCGGAAAGCGTGATGCCGCCGGCTTCCTGAATCAGCAGATGATCGCCGGGATCCAGGTTGTCCGTGACCTGGGCGCGCAGATAACCGGTGTTGAAATTCGCCGTATCGACGTCGGCGATTTCTATGTTGCCGTCAATGACGACGGCGTCGCCGCCTTCCTCGAAGGTCGGCGCCGGATCGCCGCCGGCCGTGATGACGGGGTCGTCGTTCACGTTATTGACGGTAATCGTCACCGTCGCCGTGCTGGAAATCCCCGCCGCGTCGGTGACGCGGAAGGTGAAGCTGTCCGTGCCGCTGAACTCGGCATTGGGGACATAGCTGAAATTGCCGTTCGATTGGACCGTGACCGTACCGTTGGCGGCCTGACCGCCGCCGGCGACGGCAAATGTCAGCGTGTCGCCCAGGTCCGGGTCGGTCGCCGTCAGGGTGCCGGTAATGGTCGTGTCTTCGTCGCCGCTCGCGGTGTCGGCATCGGCGGTGGGGGCATCGTTCGACCCGGTGATCGTCACCGTCAGGGTCGCCACGTCGGTGCCGGCGTTGATCGCCTGGGCCGAGGTCGTGAAGGCCTGGCCGGCCAGATTGGCGGTGATCACCACTTCGCCAGCGCCGCCGGCCGAGGCCGCGACCTTTCCGGCGATCGCGCCGTTGGCATTCAGCTTGGCGACGATGGCGTCGCGAACCTGATTCGCGGTCGTCTCATCGGTCACCGTGTGGGAAATGCGGGTGCCGTTGACGGTGATCTCGAACACGTCGCCGCGTTCGACCGTGCCGCCGAGGGTATAGGTCGAGACCTGGTTGACCCCGGTGGCGTTGGCCACGGTATTGGCCAGCGTGATGGTTTGATCGTCCGTTCCGGCATGGCCGTCTGACACCGTATAGGTCAGGGTCCCCGTCGCCGATTGCCCGGCGGCCAAGGGCTCGAACTGGCCGTTCGGATTGACCGTGTAGCTGCCGTCGGCG
The DNA here is from genome assembly GCA_003488105.1 of Rhodospirillaceae bacterium. The sequence goes on along the minus strand of DNMS01000331.1, from coordinate 2,190 downwards.
TTGATCGTAACTTGGGCGACCACCGGATCGCCGTTCGGCAGGGTGAAGTTCACGTTCTGTGCGACGCCGACCGTGCTGCCGTTGACCTTGATGATGCTCAGGCTGTCGCCGGTGTCGATGTCCGTGTCGTTGGCCAGCAGGCCCGCCGCCGCCGTCTTGCTGAGCGCCGTGCTGTCGTTTGCGGTGGTGATGAAGTCGTTCTTGGCGTCCGGGTTGTCGTTGGTGGCGGTGATGTCGATGGTCACCGTCGCCGTGTCGAAGGACGGCGGGGTGGCGCCGTTCGACACCGTATAGGTAAAGGTGTCGGTGCCGTTGTAGTTGGCGTCGGGGGTATAGGTGACCCGACCGTTGGGAACGGTGACGGTATCGGCATCGGCGGTGACGTCGCCCTGTGTCGCGACGCTGGTGGCGATCGGCGTGCCGGGCACGGCCGAGGTCAGGGTAATGGCGCCACCCCGGCCGGCACTGGCCGCGGAAACGACCGCCGCCATGCCCGGTGTGCCGTTGATCAGCTCCACGAAGAATGCGGCGTTGCCTTCCGCGTTCGAGCTATCGTCCAGCGTGTAGGTAACACTGACGCCGTTTACGGTCAGCGTAATTTTGTCGCCGTCGGTGAAGGCGGGGCCAAAGTTCAATTCCCTGACTTCGGCGACGATGCTGATTTTGCCGTGGGCGGGTTGGCCGACCGCGGCAATCGCCGCGTTGGTCAGATCGCCGCCGTCGGCGCGTTTGTCGTTGCTCAGGACATCAAAGGTGATCGCCTGGTCTTCCAGGACCTCGTCGTCGCCGCTGACCGGTCCGCCGTTCGCGGCGTCGCCATCGCCGATCACATCGTCGCCGGCCACGGGGGCGGAATCGCGGGCTTCCTGCTGGATGCGCAATTCGGCCTCGTTGCGGGCCTTGAGGATCGCCTGTTCGAACTGGGCCAGGCCCGATGCGGCCTGGAACGCGGCTTGCTGAGCGATGGTCGCCTGGGCATTCGCCGTGGCGGCGCCGGACAGGGCGTCAGGCACGTAGCCTTCGGCGATTTCCGCCAAAAGCTGAGCGGCGGTCACGACGTCCGCCGGCACGTTCGCGTCCAGGGCGGGGGACAAATTGCCAAGGCTGTTGGCGGTGCCGACGATGGTGGCGGCACTGTCGGGTTCTAGGCCGTTAGCGGCGGCACGCGCCGTTTCGGCGGCCGTGCCTGCGATATCGACGGCGGCCTCAATGGTACTGGCGACGGCAGAGGCCTGTTCCAAGCCGTTTTTCAATGCCCGCAGCGCCGCTTCCGTGCCGGTGCGGGCGGCACTGATGGTCGGGGCTTCGCCGGCGAGGCCGTCTTCATTTACGGTGCTGACCGTGACGCGGATGAACGACGCGTTGGGATCGTTGGAAATCAGAACCAGTTCGCCGTCCTGCAACGCGGCGGCGGTCATGCCGCCAGCCGTGCCGATCTCGGCAACCAGGGCGTCGCGTACGGAGGCAAGCGTGGGATTGGCGCCGACGGTGATGGTTTTCGTGACGTCGGGGGTGCCGTCGTTGTTCGTGTCGAAAGCGACGGTCAGGGTGTCGCCCGCTTCGACGGTGCCGCCGATGG
>DNMS01000331.1:0-249 GCA_003488105.1 Rhodospirillaceae bacterium | reverse complement strand
CGAGGCGCTTTCGGCCCCGGTCGCGTCACCGTTTTCCGTGACCGTCACGCCGATGCTGCTGCCGGATGTCGTCGCGGCAACGACGAAACCGCCGGACCCGCTGGTCGCCGACGCTTGGGCGACGCCCTGAAGGCCAGTGTGGCTGTTGACCGCGTCGACCAGGGCGTCGCGGATGTCGTCGATGGTGTCGCCGTTCTGGGCGGTGATTTCGATCGTCACCGTGTCGCCGTTGCCGGCGTCCCCGGGGGT
>DNMS01000265.1 GCA_003488105.1 Rhodospirillaceae bacterium | reverse complement strand
GGCGGGACGGAGCGGGGCCGCCGCTGGCGCATGGCTTATCTGCGCGTGACCTTCGCCCAGCCGGGGCCCTATGTGTCCTACGAGGACCTGGTGCGCGAGGCCGCCCGTCAGGAAGACATTTCCGAGGCCGCCGTGCAGGCCCTGTTCGACGGTTACGGCGACCTGCGGCCTTGGCCGGGCGTGGCGGAAACGTTGACGGCCGTACAGGCACGCGGAATTTCCGTCGGCGTCGTCACCAACTGTTCCATCGCCCTGGGCGCAAAGGCCGTGGCCGGCGTCGGCGTCGACTTCGACGCGGTCACCATCGCCGAGACCTCGGGCTGGTACAAACCCAATCCCAAGGCCTATGCGGCGGGCTTGATGGCACTCGGCACCACGGCGGAACGGACCTTGTACGTCGCGGGATCGCCCTTCGACATCGCGGGGGCGCACCAGGGCGGGATGGGCGTGTTCTGGCACAACCAGGCGGGCATGGCGCCCGGCGACGGGAGTGCGCCCGTGGTCATGGATTCCCGGACCATCGAACCTCTTTTGGGATTTCTCGATTAACTCAGGTCGGGCGCGCGGCCGTGCCAGTCCGTGGCCTGCTGATAGGCCTGGCCGAGACGGTACAGCAGCCCTTCGTCGAAGGGCCGCCCCATCAATTGGAACGAACAGGGCAGGCCGTCCGGCGTGAAGCCGCAGGGCACGTTGAGCCCGGGCAAGCCTAGGAAATTCCCCGGCCGGGTGTTGTGGCCGATCTTCAACAGGTAATCGGCGAAGCCGGGATTGGCGGACATGTTGCTTTCCGCCAGGGTCGGCACGGGCATGGTCATCAACGGCGTGTGCAGGACATCGACCTTGCCGAACACCTGATCGCAGAATTCCCGGACCAGCTGCTTGCGCAGGGTCAGCACGCGAAGATAGACACTCGCCGGTGTGAACAGGCCGATGGCGAGACGGGCGCGGGTCTGTGGGCCGTAATCGGTCGCCTGCGTTTCCATCCAGCGGGAATGCACGGCCGCCCCCTCGGTCGCCGTGATCAGGTTGGTCAGGCGGTTCATGACGGCGACGGCATCCGGGATCTTCACGGGCACGATTTCGCAGCCCCGATCCTCGAACATCTTCAGGCTGGCCTCGACCAGGGTCCGAACCTCGGGGGCGACGCCGTCGTAGAAGAAGTTTTCCGGCAGGCCAACCTTGAGCCCCCGCACGTCCTTGTCCAATCCGCCCAGATAGTCGCCGACGGGCGTTCCGGCCGTGACCGGATCGTTGGGATCGATCCCCGCGATGGCCTGCATGATCAGGGCGTTGTCGCGCACGGTGCGGGTCAGGGGGCCGACGGTGTCCAGGGAATGGGCCAGGGGCATGGCGCCGTGGCGGCTGACCCGCCCGTAAGTCGGTTTCATGCCGACCAGCCCGCAGCAGGCGGCGGGCAGGCGGATCGAGCCGCCGGTGTCCGAACCCAGGGCCCCGAAACACATGCGCGACGCCACGGCGACGCCCGAGCCGGAGGACGAGCCCCCGGTCATATGGGCCGTGTTCCAGGGATTGCGGGGCGTGCCGACGACGTCGTTATGGCCGGTCACGCCGAACGCGAATTCGACCATGTTGAGCCGCGCGATATCCAATGCCCCGGCGGCGTCGAGGCGTTCCAGCGCCGTCGCCGTGTGGTCGGGGCGGAAATCCTTGCGGATGGCGGAGCCGCAGGCCGAGACCCGGCCCCGGCGGTAGTACATGTCCTTATGCGCCAATGGCACGCCGTGCAGCGGGCCCAGGGCCGCCCCCTTGGCCCGCGCCGCGTCGGCGGCGTCCGCCTGTGCCAGGGCGTCGGCCTCGTCCAATCCGGCCAGCGCGTTGACCTGGGGGTTCAGCGCCGTCATGCGCTTGAGACAGGCCTCGGTCACCTCACGGGACGAGACGTCGCCCGCGGCGATCGCGGCGGCGGCTTCGGCCAGGGTCATGAAGGCGAGATCGACGGGCGTGGTCACGGGATCAGGCGTCTTTGCGGGCAAGGGTTTCGAGCAGGCGGGTGAAGCCCGCCGGGTCGGCATCGAAGGGCAGGCCCCGGGCGGCGTCGCGTCCGGCCTTGGCGGCGTTGCGGGATGCCCCCGCCGGATCGGCCAAATTCACGGCCTCGGGGCGGAAACCCTGGAACTGGTCAAGCCAATCGAGCAGAGCCGACATGTCGTTGGTGTTGGTGTCGGATGGGGTCATGGGGCTACTTGCGGACCCATTGGCCGCCGGGTGTCATCACGTATTCGCCAGGATCCGCGCGGGAAATGAGTTTTTGGCCGACGAACTGTTCGACGGCGGCCAGCGTGGTGCCGCGCCGTTCGGCGATGCCCTGGTACTTGGCGCGGCGCTGCGCGTTGATGTCGTTAACCAGGGCCTGCACGTCGGCGCGTCCGGCGGCGACAGCGCCCAGATAGCCGTCCGGCCGTTCGCCGACCAATCCCTGGCCCTTGGCCGTGCCGAGGTCCAGGGCGAAGGCGTTGACGGTCAGGGTCACGACCAGCACCGCCGCCAGGGCGATCGATTTCATCATGCGCTTCATCAGAACAAATCGCTGTTTTTCTTGAGAAGATCATCCACGTCTTTTTCCAGTTTTACCCGGACCTCGTGTTCGATCTTCACGTTCAGATTGATGACGATGGGTTTCTCCGGGGCGGCCACCTGCACGGTCGGCTGGCACGCGGTGGCCAGGGCTAGGGTCGCGCCACACAGGGTTCCGCGCATCAGGACGCTAAGGCCCAAAAGCCTGCGGAAGCGGACTGTCATGCGGGGGACTCCTTCCGTTCCATGGTCATGCGCCGGAAAAAATACGCCGCTTACACGGCAGGGCGTGTACGCTATCGCTAAAGAGGGGGGCATAACAAGGGTTCGTGGGCCTGTTATGGTCGTTTGACGGAAAGGGACACAGGAGGACCGCATGTCACGGGCGGCGGTGATCGAAGAGGTTCTGGATTTCTGGTTCGTGCGGGACGACACGGGAGAGCCCGTGTTCCGCGACGTGTGGTTCAAGGCCGATGCGGCGTTCGATACCGATATCCGGGTCCGTTTCGAAGATCATTACCATTGGGCGGCCAAGGGCCATTACGACAGCCTGGCACGCAAACCCTTGGGCAGCCTCGCCCTGGTTATTCTGCTCGATCAGATGCCGCGCAATCTGTTCCGCGACGGGCCGGAGGCCTACGCCACCGACGCACAGGCCCTGGCGCATGCGCGCAAGGCGTTGATGGCGCGCCACGACCGGGGGCTCGACTGGGCGCAGCGCATGTTCCTTTACATGCCGTTCATGCATGCCGAGGATCTGACCGCCCAGGAACGCTCGGTCCTGCTGTTCGCCACCATCCCCAACGACGCCTGCGTCGAATCGGCGCTCAAGCACCATGCAATTATCCGCGAATTCGGCCGCTTCCCTCACCGCAACGCCGTGCTCGACCGCCCGTCGACCGAGGACGAACTCGCCTTTCTCGCCGACAACGGACGCGGATTTTGATCCGCAATCCATTGAAATCGAAGCCTTCTATTTCACACGCGAAAACTTGATTTCCCCTGCCCGTGGACACAAATTATAAATGCAATATTGAACGTATGTCCGGGAAGGGGCGGTTTCCGGATCTATCCGTCATTCGCTGGAGTGTACGCAGATGAAGTTCTCTCGTTCGAAATCGCCGACAACGTTTATTTCCAAGGCCGTCGCGGCGGCCGGCGCGGTTCTGTTGATTTCCGGCTGCACCATGAACGCAACCTGGAATGTCTCCCCTGCCGTCGCCCCTGTGCCACCCGGCAGCGAGTTGCTGTCGTTCGACGCGCCGGGGCTGGCGCCGCAAAGTGCCCTCCGCGCCGAATACAAGGACAACTACCAGGAAGAGGAATACGCCCTGTTCCGGGGTGCCGGCGGCGCCCAGGCGGAGATTATCTCCGTCGAGGCCTCGTCCTACGGCTATGGCGCGCAGGGCGGCGACAAGCATGTCCTGGAATTCGACAAGACGACCCAGGATACGTTGGAGCTTTGGAACCTAGCCAAGGGCGGCAAATTCGCCTACGGCGCCGACAGCTTCGCCTACAAGGGCAAGCTGCCCTATTACCTGCTGCCATTTGACCGCAAGGACACGGGGCAAAGCTGCTTCGGATTCCACGCCGAATTCAACGCCGATCCGCACGACTATCGCGGCCGTTACGATAACCACCTGTTCGGTTACTACTGCGCGCCGCAGGGCACCAAATTGTCGAAAGAGGACATGGTCGCCACCGTCGATCATGTGGACATCGCGGGCCTGACCAAGCGTGCGCCCGCGGTACTTGCCGAGCGCGCGTTTCAGCAACTGACGAACAATCCGCAATTGACCGAAACCGTGAAGCGCGGCGCGCCTCAGGGGGGTGCGGGCACGGAAGCGTTCCCGCTCGACATTGTGCGCATTTATTCCGACCGCCTGGGCGGCGGCAGCGAAACGAGATGAAGGGGGCGGCGCTAGGGACGTCCTCGCGTTGCCTTAATTGCCGAAATCAATCGTGACGGTGCGGCCTTCCTCGGTCACGGCGAAGGCCGCGTCTTCGAAATCCGGGGCGCTCAGGAAGGCTTGGGCTCCCATGGAAAACCCGTAGTCTTCCAGCGGAATCCCGAACGGGCCCTGATCGAAGGAATGATCACCGTTGGCGTCGTGGTATACGGCGACGGCATAGCGCCCGGGTTTGATGTCCTTGAACACCCAGCTTGCGCGGAGGCCCGACGGCGGGATCACGCCTTCCGACAGCATGCCGTCGCTTTTGGGAAAGACCGCCGGCCGGTCATAAAGCGCCATATGCACGTCACCGTCGTCGGACCGCAGTCCCGTCACGGTCACGGTCAGGTCGGCGGCATGGCCGGCACCAGCCGCTAATGCACAGCACACTGACAGGGAAATCAGAGCAGTTCTGAACACCGGCCGGGGATCCTACGTCGGGTTTCGGAGCGTTTCGGATGTCTGCGGTGAAGCTATGAACGGATCGCACCGGGATCAAGCCCGCAGAGGGCTTGCGGGCGCCGGATCGTCAAACGGTGATGTTCAGGTAGAATCCGCGCGGCACGTCGCGGCGCAGATCCTTGCCTGTGGCCATGACCTCGTTCAGGCGTCGCATGCCGCGCCGTTCGACCGCCGTTTCGCCTTGGCGGATGTGGCTGGCGCGGGCCTGGACTTCGCGCACGGACTCCGACACGTAGGTCACCGCTGTCCGGCCGGTGGGCTGCGCGGGAAGGGCGGTTGATCCGCCGGTGGGCGTGTTGACGCTGTTCATGCGCCGAGAATAGTCGGGCAAAAGTTAACGGAGTCTCAAAGCCCGGTAAATTTTGCCCAGTTGGTGATGTGGCGGTCAGCGGGGGCCGGCGGCGGGTCGGGGCGGGGCCTGGGCGATGTCCGGCGGCAAGCCGTCCTTGTGGCGTTCCAAGGCCCAGCGGATGGAGGGAAAGGCCAGGTCGTTCCATGGGATATCGTCCCATGCAAGCAACTGGGTATCGGTGCTTTCCGGGCCGGGGGCGTGGTCGCCCGTGGTCATGCGCCCGGCGTGAATGACATAGATCTGCGATATCCGGGGAATTTCGTAAACGCCGATCAGGCCGGTGATCTCGATATCGACGCGGGCTTCTTCCCAGGCTTCGCGCTTCGCGCCGTCGGCGGTGGTTTCATTAAGTTCAAGAAATCCCGCCGGCACGGTCCAGAACCCGACGCGGGGTTCGATGGCCCGCCGGCACATCAGGTAGCGCCCGTCCCAGGTCGCGACCACGCCGGCGATGATCTTTGGGTTGTCGTAATGGATGAACCCGCAGTCCAGGCAGGTCAGGCGCTCACGTTCGTCGCCCTCGGGCACGGTCCACACGCTGGGGCCGGGTTTGCGTATATCGTCGCTCATGGGGGAACTGTAGCCGAATGTCGGCTCGGGCGGCAAAGGGGCTGGTAATGCCGCTTACGGCGGGATCAGGCGATGACGTCGATGATCTGCCCGCGCCGCACGGGGGCATTGGGGTCGAGTTCGGGAACGCCGCCGTTCTGGGCGTTGAATTCCTTCAGGTTGTTCTGCGCATCCTGCAACAGATCAGCCGCCAACTGTTCCTGCTTCAGCGAGCGTTTCAAACCCAGAACGTTGGCGACGGCACCCAGAGGCCCGACGGATTCGACCATGATGGCAGTTTCCCTTTGCGAATCGGTCTCAAATCATGGCAGATCAGGCGGGGAATTCAATATGCCTTATGGACTGGTTCCAAAGGGCCTGGAGCATTGTATTTTAAGGAAATATTCGGACCTAATTGCGAAAATCCGCATGTACTGGACGGCGTCCCTGAAAGGGCGCACACGTCGGCATGTAAAAGAGCAGACTGAAGGCACCCGTGGCAGACCGCGACTACGATCATACCTATCTGGCGCTTCGCCGCCCGACCTACGCCAGCCGCACGTTCCTGGGCGGAACACGGCTGTCCACGCGCACGGGGATGTTCGTGGTCGTGGGCTTGTTGGCGGTCATGGTCTATGCCGGGCTTATCGTACATGTGAACGACCGCGTATCCGCCGCCCACCTGGGGCTTGAGCGGGCGCAAAATCTAAGCACGCTGGTCACCGCCATCGCCCGCGGACAGGCCGCCCTGCAGACCGATGAGAAACGCTATATCCTGACCCGCGACGCGGCGGCCGCGCAGGACATGCGCGGCCTTCTGGATGAACAGTCGCGCACCCTTGACGCCCTCGGCGCCCATGCGGATGCGGGCGATCTTGCGCGGCCCATCGCGACCCTGAAGGACGGTCTGGTTCAGTACGACCAGCATCTGTCGGAATTGGTCGGCGCCCTGTCCGGCAATCCCGCGGCGGCGGGCGGCGCCCTGCGCGACGCCGATCAGGCCCTGGCGCCCCGGTTGGCCGCCTCGGGCCGGCGCGGCCTGCCGGAACTTCTGTCACGGGTCAATCAGTTGGGCAGCGAAATGGTCCTGACCGGCGATCCGGTGCATCTGGTTGACCTGCAGAACGCCTATAAGCAACTGGCGGCGCGGGTCGAAGACGCGGGCTTGCCGCGCGGCGACCGCGCGGCGATCACCGACCTGCTGGCCCGTCATCAGGACGCCATGATGGCATTGATCACGGCACGGGTGGGCGTCAACGAAGACGCCCAGCGTTTTGACGATATTCTGACCTATATCGCGCCCTCCCTGACGGCGCTGACCAGCGTCGCCGGTGAACTGATCGGCGAACGCTGGGACTCCTTAAACGCCGCCCGCAAGTTCGCCGCCGCATCCCTGGTTGGCGGCGGGGCCGCAATCATTCTTTGGGTGGTGACGCTGGGTCTCATCGTCATGCGCACGATCACCCGCCCGGTTCAGGCTTTGGCCGAGGCCGCCGACCGGCTGGCCCGGGGCGACCGCACGGTCATGATTCCGGGCCGCGGCAATCGCGACGCCGTCGGTCAATTGGCCCGCGCCTTCGACGATTGGATGGCGGCCATGGCCGACGCCGAACACCTGCGCCAGGATCTGGACCATGCCCAGGCCAAGACCCTGCAGGCGGTCGAGACCATGGAGGCCGAAGCGCACCGCGCCCAGGCCGCAGCCGACGATGCCGAAGTCCTGCGCCGCACGCTGGCCGATTACCGCCGCGAAATGGACGAGATGGAAAACCTGCTGGCGGAATTCGAAGAGGATCAGGCCAATCAGGCGCCGGTGCCGGCGCTCGCCCGGGCCCAAGCCCTGGCACAATCCCAGGTTCAGGCCGCGGCGGCGGGCGGCGAGGCGGCGCTGGGTAAGGTTTCCGACCATCTGTCGCAGGTCAGCCGCCAGGCATCGGCGGCGATCATCGACGTCGAACTGACGGATACCCTGATCCGCAACATCGCCGCCGCGCGCGAACAATTGGACGGTCTGGGCGGCCATGTCGTCGCGGTGCGCGAGGAATTCAACCAGTTCCTGTTCGGCCCGCAGGCCCCCGGTGGGGCCGACGACGACAAGACCGTCGCCTTGAACGGCGGCGCCGTGCGTCAGGCGAGCCTGAAGGATCCGGAATCGCGGGCCCGCTTGGCCGCCATCCGCGATGCCGTCGACCGTGCCGAGCGGGCGCTTGGTGCCTGCACGCGTGAGGTCGAACATGTCACCGACACGGCGCAGCGTCTGGCCGCGTCGGCATCCGACGAGGCGCGTCTGGCGACCGACCAGTTGGCGGCGCAATCCGATTATCTGCGGGCACTGCTCGATACGCTCGCCCACCGCACACAGCCGCAGGCGATCGCCGGGCCGGCGGCCCAGGCGTCAGGTTCGAAGGACCGCGACGCCGGGTAGGTCTTTGCCTTCCAGCCATTCCAGGAACGCCCCGCCGGCGGCGGAAACATAGGAAAATTCGGCCGCCACGCCGGCGTTGATCAGCGCCGCCACCGTGTCACCCCCGCCCGCGACGGATGTCAGCGTGCCGTCCCCGGTCAGTACCGCGGCCGCGCGGGCCAACTCATTGGTGCCGGCATCGAAGGGTTTGATTTCGAACGCCCCCAGGGGCCCGTTCCATACCAGGGTGCGGCAATCCTTCAGGCGCTTGGTCAGGTCCTGGACCGTGGCCGGGCCGACGTCCAGCATCATGGCGTCCTTGGGCATGGCGCGGACGTCGACCACGTCCGACGGTGCCCCTTCCTTGAATTCACGGGCGATCACCGCATCGACGGGCAGGGCGACCGCGCAGCCGGCGGCCTCCGCGCGGGCCAGAATATCCCTGGCCGCGTCTGCCATATCGTGTTCGCACAGCGACTTGCCGACGTCGATGCCCTGGGCATGCAGGAAGGTGTTGGCCATGCCGCCGCCGATGATCAGCAGATCGACCTTTTCCACCAGATTGCCCAGGACTTCCATCTTGGTCGAGACCTTGGCGCCGCCGACCACGGCGGCGACCGGGTGTTCAGGGGCTTCCAGCGCCTTGGTCAGGGCGTCCAGTTCGGCCTGCATCAAACGCCCGGCGGCGGCCGGCAGGATGCGCGCGATGGCCTCGGTCGAGGCATGGGCCCGGTGCGACACGGAAAAAGCATCGTTGACGTAAAAATCGCCGAGAGCGGCCAGTTTGCCTGCGAAGGCCGCATCGTTGGCCTCTTCCCCGGCGTGGAAGCGCAGATTTTCCAGCACGCAGACCTCGCCGTCCTTCATGGCGCTGATCACGGCTCGGGCCTCGGGGCCGATGCAGTCGGGGGCGAAGGCGATCTCGCGCCCCAGGATCCCGGACAGGGCGTCGGCCACGGGCTTCAGGCTCATCCCGGGGACGACCTTGCCCTTGGGCCGGTCGAAATGGGACAGCACGCAGACCCGGGCCCCCGCCGTGATGAGATCGGTCAGGGTCAGGGCGGACCGCTCAAGGCGCGTGGCGTCGGAAACCTGGCCGTCTTTCATGGGTACGTTGAGGTCGCAGCGGACCAGGACGGTTTTGCCCCGGACGTCGAGATCGTCGATGGTCTTGAATTGGCGCATGGTGCGGGATCCCCTGGATCGGTTTCTTGTGATCGGATTGCCGGGGTTATAGGGGATAGTCGCCGCCCGCGCCAAGGGGCAGTTGACGGAATCTAGGGGGTGAGGCGCTTGATCTCCGCCGCCGCCGCGTCGGCCTTGGCCGTGTCGCCCAGCACTCGGTAGGCTCGTTCCAGTCGCGTCCAGCCGGCCAGATCGTCCGGATTTTCCTTCAGCCGGTCGGCCAGGCGCTCGACCATGCCGCGGATCATGGCGTCGCGGTCTTCGGCGGTCATTTCCTGGGCCGCTTCCATCTGTTCGCGGGACGGTCCCGGCTGGGTGGCGGGGGCGTCTGCATGGGGGTGGCCGGCATGGGGGTCGTCGCCCTCGGGCCGCATGATGGGCGTCGAGGGGCGCAATACCGGCGGCTGTTGTGCCAGCAGCTTGCGGGCGTCCTCGGACATGGTGATGGTCTGGGGGTCGATCTTCAGTTCTTCTGCGGCGCGGGCGATCTGCTGACGCACCACGGGCACCCAGGGGGCCTCTTCCGAGGAAATGGCGACCAGGTCGGCCCAATCCTGCAGGGCGCCATTGACGTCCCCCGCCTGCGCCTTTTTCAGGCCCAGGTAATAGCGGGCTTTGGGGTCGAAGGGGGCCTTGTCGCGCACGGCCCGGAAGATCGCCGCCGCGTCGTCCGTGACCTTCATCTGGCCGGTCAGGATCAGGGCCTCGGCATAGGCGATGTCCACGTCGGTCCGGCCATTGGCGATCTTGCGCGCGTGGGCGAAGGTGTTCAGGGCGTCGGCGAAGCGTTCCATGGAGATATAGCTGCGGCCCAACAACAACCAGCCTTCGATATCGTCCGGGTTTTCCGTCAACCGTTCGGCCAGGCGGCCGACCATGGCGGTCATTTCGGGATTGGCTTCCGGGCGGGGGGTGGTCTGTGCCGCCACTTGTTCGGCGGGCAGGTCGCGGGCGGCAAAGGGCTGATCCGGCTGGTCGGGAGAGCCGAGCACGATGTAGAGCGCCGCCGCCGCCAACGGTACGCCGGTGCCGATCAGAATGGCGGTCAGGCGGCGCGGGCCGCCGCTGCCGGGGGCGCCTGCCCCGGTCTGCAATTCCGTGTCGGCGGCCAGCATGCGGCGCTGGACTTCCAGGCGCGCGGCCTCGGCGGCCTCGGCATCCAGCAGTCCTTGGTCCGCGTCGCGCTCGATCTCCTTCAACTGGTCGCGGAACACGGTCAAATCGTATTCGGCGCGGGCCGCGGGCACGGCGTTGCGGCGCAGCAGCGGCCCGGCCAGGGCCAGCCCGACACCGGCCGCCAGCACCGCCATGGCGATGACCAGGGCGGTCATGGGGCGTCTCCCTCAAGCAGTTTGTTCAGGCGCGCCCGTTCTTCGGGCGACAGGGGTTTCGCCGCGACCGGCGATGCCGCGCGGCGGCGACGGTAAAACAGGATCAGGGCCAGGATGCCGAACAAGGCGACCACCGCCGGCCCGATCCAGAGAACGAGGGTCGAGCCCTTGACGGGTGGCTTTA
>DNMS01000234.1:11561-11728 GCA_003488105.1 Rhodospirillaceae bacterium | reverse complement strand
TCAGGAATCCCGCCTGGGCGAGCATGAGGAACTGTCCGAGCGGCGCGGCATGCTCAGCGCCGCGTTGCAATCACTCAGCGAGCGGGAACGCCATATCATCGAGGAACGGCGACTGAAGGACACACCGGCGACCTTGCAGGATCTATCGGCGGAATACGGGATTTCCC
>DNMS01000234.1:10899-11304 GCA_003488105.1 Rhodospirillaceae bacterium | reverse complement strand
AGAAGTCGGTCAAGAACGCGGTTATCTCGCGCCACATCTCGAACTAAACGTCACAAATCGAACTAAACGCCATAAATCGAACTACACGAAGGAGTGCGGGCGGCGGGTACATGGGTTGCGGTGGGTCTAGCGCGCCGTGTCCATGGGGGCGTCGCCGTCCGCCTCGTCCTTCGCTTCGATGGCTTCCATCGCCGCCATGGCGGCCTGCACACCGCCGCCGGGACCGTTGCTGCTGGAAGGGTTGCCCGGCCGTGGCGCGGGCTTGGCAGGGCCATTGCCGGGGGCACGGACACCCAGGGTAACCTCGTCGCCCCACTCGTCGACAATGCGGCGCTGATTGGCGCGCAAGGCCGACAGGCGCCGTTCCGTCAGCACCGTCATGAACGACGTGATGACCGGCGGGAT
>DNMS01000234.1:1938-10782 GCA_003488105.1 Rhodospirillaceae bacterium | reverse complement strand
CGATGACCGGCGGGATCACCGTATAGACCATCCAGCCGGCCATGGCCGCGCCGTACATGACGGCAAGGGCGAACACGTCCGTGACGATGTCGAGCGCACCTGTGATGTTGTGGTTCCCCGACCACAAATCCATCAGGTAGGGAAACATGCCGGCGAAGTTCAGGCCGCCGATGCAAAAAAATCCGTATTTCTGATCCGTTCGGTCGGTGATCCAGGATGCCATCGCCGGCAGCATGCCGATCCCGACGACGATGATGGTCGGAAAGGCGACGGCGATCATCGTCACCGAAATCAGCAGAAAATACAGCCAGAACTTGCCGCGCCGGCGGGGCGGCGGCGGTGGCGGGATCATGGCGCGGCGCATCGGCGGGCGACCCATGGTCAGAACACCTTGATCATGAACAGGATCATCACGATGCACATGGTCACCAGGATGGAGCCCATGGCCGCGGCCTGCTGGCCCGTGCGCTCGGCCTTAGTCAGCTGTTCCTCGCCACGGCCCTCGATGTCCTGAATTTCCAGTTCGGCCGCGGCAAATTCCGCAACTGCGTCCTCGAAGCCTTCGATGTCTTCGCGCCGACGGTCAGCGTTGTCCATCAGGTCGAACAGTTCGGGCAGCGACCCGCGGCGGACCAGACGTGGAATTTCCCGTTCGATCTCCTTGCGGGTGGTGCGCGAATGATAGGCGTTGATGGCCGGGCCGAGGTGCCCGCCGACCCAACTGGCCAAGCCGTAGACGGGCTCGATCCGCAGCTTCCACTGGATGAAGGCCAGCAGCGACAGCATGCCGATGGTCTGGGTATCGGGGTTTTCCGACGCCAGAGCCTTGAGATGCGGGTTGATATCTTCCTTGAAGCGCGCGGTGATGAAGGCGGCGACATGACGGTCGAGCGGTTTGGATTTCAGGTCCTGCGTGTTGGCGGCGCGGTCCAGCGCCGGCAGCAGGTGTTCGGTCTCCAGCACGTATTCCTGCAGCAGAAGCGGGCTTTGGCAGGGCAGAGATGGATTGCTTTCATACAGGCAGCGCTCGACGCCGAAGCCCGGGTCCTTGTTGTTGAGCACGATCTTGAGCTGCGAGAAGTTCTTCTGGTGGATCGAGGCTTCCGGCGCATAGACCAGCTGCGATTGGAACCACAGGTCGGGAATGTCCTTGGCGATGATTTCCGCCGGGATTTGCGGATCGCCCGTGCGCAGCAGATCCATGGCGAAGGCGGCGCCGAAACCGTCGACCATGAAGGAAAACCCCTTGAAGCGGATGGGGCCCAAGGGGTCCATGAGAATGGCGACGCGGGTCACGATCATTTCATCCGAACCGGCGAAGGATCCAGCCTGGGCATTGGCCACGTCGAGCACGTTCTTGATGGCGTTGGCTAGGTTGACGTCCTCGACCGATCGCCGGAGCCAGGTATCGAAGCTGTCGTGGCGGATCGCCTTGGCGGCGTCGGGCACATGCTTGCTGAAGGCGTCGGCCAATTGCCGCACGCTTTGGTACGGGCGGCCCATGAATGTCAGGGGAGTCTGCCCGCGCTTGCCCGCGCGTTTCTGCTGTGGCGACATCTTGCGGCCTGACAACCACAGGTCAATTTCCTCGGGCCCCCAGCGTTGCTGGGGGTCGTCGCCGAGCATGCCGCGCAGCGGCTCCAGCAGGGACAGGGGCAGGTTCTCGTTACCGGTGATTGCTGCGTAAGAGCCCAGTTCGAGCTTCTCCGCCAGAATTTTTTCCGGCCCTTCGGACGCCCCCGGTTCCTTGTCCAGAATAAGGCCGACGATGGCGACGGCGAAAGCATAGGCGTCGTCGCGGGAGTTGCCGACGCCGCGTCCGGCCGGGGGTGCCATGGCGCGTTCCGCCGGTTCATACACTGCCGGCTGGTCGTAACCCGGCGGCGACGAATAGCATTCGCCGAAGGCGATCTGTTGCCGCCCGGCATCCATGAAGAACAGGTTGTCACGGCGAATCGCCCGGTGGGCGACGCCGATGGAGGCCATTTCCTGCAACGCGCCGGCAAGCGGTTCGATCACCTTGCGCGGCAGGTCGTATTCGGAAATCCGGAACGTACCCTTTTGCAGCACGCGCCCACCAAGCGGCCGTTCCAAAATCAGGATCATGCTGCGCTGGCGGATCAGGGGCCAGAACTCGACCTCCCATTCCAGGATACCGACCAAGGGCTTGATGCCGGAACCGCGCAACGACGTCATGGCGCCTAGCCGTGTCGGTAGTCCCGGGTTGCAGATCAGCGCAAACACGGGACGGTCGATGTCTCGGCGGTCCTCGGCCATGAAGGCCTTGGCGGAAGGAGAATCGAGATCGGGCAGCGGTGTTTTGGGGTCGACGGCGAAGCGGTCTTTGATCAGAACAGGGCGCAGGCTTTCCGCGGACGGGATGCCGTCGCCGGACTCGGTGTCGGCGTCCATGCCTTCCGGTGGCGCGCCGTCTTCGGGCGGCGGCCCCGCGGGGTCGGCCTGTGCTGTGGCGATTTCAGCCATTGATTGTCGTCTTCAGCCCCAACAGTCGCGAACGGAACAGGCGCGCAGACACGGCCATTGCCGTCCGCGTGCCTGGAAATTCCCACACTTTCACGCCCTGATGGTACCCGCCATTCCCTTGACAGACAATTAATGCCGGGAGCCGGGCCGCGACGGTCGGATCGGGCCGGTCGGAAGGGGGCGATCAGTCGGCGAAGGGGTCGTGGACGAGAATCGTATCCTCGCGTTCGGGGCTGGTGGACAACAGCGCCACGGGGGCTTCGATCAGTTCCTCGATGCGGCGGATGTACTTGATCGCCGTGGCCGGCAACTCGGCCCAGGACCGGGCCCCCTGGGTGCTTTCGTCCCAGCCTTCCATTTCCTCGTAGATCGGCTCGACCCGCGCCTGCTCGATCTGCGACGCCGGCAGATGGTCAAGCTCGCGCCCGTTCAGGCGGTACCCCCGGCATACCTTCAGGACCTTCTGGCCATCGAGAACGTCCAGCTTGGTCAGGGCGATGCCGGTGATGCCGTTGACCTTGATCGCCTGGCGAACCATGACCGCGTCGAACCAGCCGCAGCGCCGGGGCCGCCCGGTCACCGTGCCGAATTCGCGCCCGCGTTCACCCAGCGTGCGGCCGACCTCGTCTTCCAACTCCGTCGGGAACGGGCCCTGGCCGACACGGGTCGTATAGGCCTTGGTGATGCCGAGGACGTAGTTGATCGCACTCGGCCCCTGGCCGGAGCCGACGGCGGCCTGCCCGGCCACCGTGTTCGACGAAGTGACGAAGGGATAGGTGCCGTGGTCCAGGTCCAGCATGGCGCCCTGGGCGCCTTCGAACAGGATACGCTTGCCCTTGCGGCGAGCCTGGTCAAGTTCCTGCCACACGGTGGCGGCGAAGGGCAGAACCTTGGGCGCGACCTCGATCAGCTGCGCCAGCAGTTCGCCGCCGTCGACCTCGGGCATGCCGAGGCCGCGCAGAAGCGCATTATGGTGGAACAGCAGGCCTTCGACCTTGTCCTTCAGCAGGCCATGGTCGCTCAAATCGCCGACGCGGATGGCGCGGCGCGCGGTCTTGTCCTCATAGGCCGGGCCGATGCCACGGCCCGTGGTGCCGATCTTCGCCTTGCCGGCGGCTTTTTCTCGGGCGAGGTCGAGATTGCGGTGAAGCGGCAGGATCAAGGGACAGCCTTCGGACAGGTGCAGGCTGTCTGGCGTCACTTCGACGCCCTGATCCCGAATTTTCTCGATCTCGGACAGCAGCGCCCAGGGATCGACCACGACGCCGTTGCCGATCACGGACAGCTTGCCCTTGCGCACGATGCCCGACGGCAGCAGGGACAGCTTGTAGGTGACGCCGTCGATGACCAGCGTATGGCCGGCGTTGTGCCCGCCCTGGAAGCGCACGACAACGTCGGCGCGTTCCGAAAGCCAGTCGACGATCTTACCCTTGCCTTCGTCGCCCCATTGCGAGCCGACGACAACCACGTTCGCCATTTTCAGTGTCCGTTCTTGTCCGTGAGAAGGGGTGTTTTCCGGTCACGCCTCGCCGATGGGGGCGGGGCGGCCGTCGTGAAGCCAGTGGGTACAGCCGAGACGCCGGGCCTCGGCCCGGGCGTCGGCGCCGTCGTCCAGGCCGGCGACGGTGATCCATCCTTCGGCGCGCAGGGTGGCCATGCGGTCCGCCGCCGTGCCCGTGGGCACGAACAGCCGGCGGCCCAGCGCCGGGCGCGGCAGGGCGCGCAGCAGGGTGTCGGTGAACAGGGTAAAGCCCGTGGCCGGTTCGCCCGCGCCGGCGGCCGTGCCGCCGTTGCCGGCCAGATAGCGGCCGCCCGAACCCAGTTCGCCGCGCACGCCGGCGGCGTACAGGGTGAAAGTCGCCCCGGCGTGGTATTCGAAGCCGCGATGCTCCACCGGGTCGATGGTCAACGGCAGGGTCGGCGCCAGGGCACGGACCTTCGCGACGATGGCTTTCAGCGTGTTCCATTCGGCGGCGGCGGCGGCCGGCAGGTCGATGGCATCGACGGCGGCGAGCGTGTCGTCGGCGGGGCCGGCGGCGAGCACCAGGCGTTTCAGCATGTCGGTCAGGTCGCCGCCGATCTGCGCTGCCAGGCCGTCGAGGGCCCCTGTGTCCTTGTGGTTCAGGGCCTCGCGCAGGGTGCGTTCAGCGGCGGCGGGGATGGCGTCGCCCAAGATCGCGGTGACCAGGGTCGGCACGGCCAGGTCGATGGACACATCGGCAACCCCGATATAGCCGAGCGAGTCGGCGGCCATCACGATGACCTCTGCATCGGCGGCGGGGGTGGCGCTGCCGATCAGTTCCGCGCCGATCTGGGCAAACTGGCGTTCCGGACGAATTTGGTCACCGCGCACGCGCAGGACCTGGCCCGCATAGCACAGGCGAAGGGGCCGGGGGGCGGATTTCAGGCGGCTTGCGGCGATGCGCGCAATCTGCGGCGTGATGTCGGCGCGCAGCCCCATCATGCGCTGCGAGACCGGATCCATCAGGCGGAATACCTGGCGGTCCATGGCCGCACCCGTGCCGGACAGCAGGGAATCCTCGAATTCCATCAAGGGCGGCTTCACGCGCTGATAGCCGTGCGCCTGACAAACGTCGATCAGACGTTCGGTCACCGACGCCTCGAACCCCGCGTCAGGGGGTAAAAGGTCGGACAGGCCGGCGGGCAGCAGCCCGGGATTGGAGGTGTCTTCCATCTGAGAGGCCGGGTTCAAGTGTTAAGACTGGCCGGCCGCCAATCAGCCGTCCACGGCCCCGTTTCCTAAACGGTTTGACCCGCCTGGGCAAGCACCGTCGCGGTCGCAAGGTGGCGATGGCGCCTGGGCGGGGCCGTGCCGGTTGGATGCAGGGGGCCTGAGATGGCTAGTTGGGTAGGGGGAAGACTTCGTTTTTCACGGTCTTGCCCAGGCTCTCGACCAGGGGCACAACCATGGCGCCGATCAGGGTTTCGTTGGTCGCGGCCCCCAGGTTACCGGTCGCCCAGCCTTGCCAGTACCGTTCGATGCGGCCCGCTTCGGCCGGGCCGTCGATGGTCACCTTCAGGCGGTATTTGGTCGGCGTGATGATCTTGGTCCCGCCCTGACCTTCGTTGAGGATGCCGCCGGTCTTGGAATCGAACACGTTGAACCGCGCTTCAGACCCTTCGGTGCCGGAACTGGTGCCCTTGGTTCCCTGGACATCCAGGAAATAGCGTTTGTCGGAAAAGGTAAAGGCGCCCAGTTCGTCCAGCACCTCGAAGGTCAGGACGAGTTCCGCCTTGGGGTCAAGCCGGTAGCCGCGCGCCTTGAGTTCCCGCGCGAACTGGTGGCTCAATTCCAGCGATTCATCCGAATCGTCAAGCGCCCGCACCGCCAGAACCTTGCCGCCAGGCATGGGTTTCGACGAAATGGCGCTCAACTGGCCGTCGGCGGCACGAAGCGGGCCGGCAAAGGCGACCGTCAGTACCAGGGCAAAAAGGGCGATCAAGGGTCTTTTCATCGTCGTTTCCGTTCGCGCGCGGACATATATGCCGCCCGGTTTTTCAGTCTCACCTTCGGTTGTCCGTGCAATTCCGCCGCATCGCGGGCCGCGCCGTGTTGCGGGCGATGTCGATGTATTCACCCAGGCGGCTGACAGTCCGATTGTTGCTCAATTAGAGCATAAAAAAGTTAAAATCGATATAAGGGTGGCGGCGGCGAATGCCAAGTCGGGAAACGCGCGCAGGCCCGCACGGAGAAAGATTGTCGGGCGCCTGAACAGGAACTTACCACGGGAAACGGTACAATTTCATTTCCTTTGGAGTTGTGTGTGGTTCTTGCATAAGATCGCATTAATAAATTTGCTCTTGTTTTAGGCGAAGGGGGTTCGCGTGACGGATGGCAATGCGCGGTCATTGGCGCAGATACATCTGCTGGAAGATTTGAGCGCGGCCGAGATCGGACGGCTGGAGCAGGCCTGTTCGTGGAAGACCTACGCCGCGCAGGAACAGATCATCGACCGCCAAAGCGATACGCAGGACGTCTATTTCGTCGTCTCCGGTGCGGCTCGTGTCGTCATCTATTCCCTTTCGGGCCGTGAAATCACCCTGGATGACGTCAACGCGGGCGGCCATTTCGGCGACCTTGCGGCGATCGACGGAGAGCCGCGCTCGGCCAGCGTCATGGCGCTCCGGGACACGGTCATCGCGTCCCTGTCGCAGGAACGCTTCCTGCAGCTGCTGTCGGAACATTTCACTGTCACGTTGCGTCTCATGCGGGCGTTGACGCGCATTGTGCGGACCTCGACGGACCGCATCATGGATCTCAGCACCCTGGCCGCCAACAACCGGGTTCAGGCAGATCTACTGCGCTTGGCGCGCAACAACATGGTCGGCGAAAACCGCGCCGAACTGAAACCCATCCCCGTGCACGGCGATATCGCAAGCCGCGTGTCGACGACCCGTGAAACGGTTGCCCGTGTGCTCTCGGACCTGTCGCGCCAGGGCATGGTCGAACGCCAAAAGGACCGTCTGGTCATCGACGATGTCGATCGCCTGGAGGACATGGTCGAAGAGGTTCGCGGCGAGTGACGCCGGCCCCCACCGTCGTTTGACTTGCCAAGGCGTTTCGGACACTATCTGGGCTAAGCGTGATGGTGACTTCAGCTCCGGCCGGATGCTCTTGATCGGGCCAGGGTCGTAGTGCCGGGCAAGGCACTGCCGGCGGCCCCGAAATTGATCGAAAGAACGAAATATGGCGAAAACGATTTTGATTGTTGAGGACAACGATCTCAACATGAAGTTGTTCAACGACCTACTCCAGGCCAATGGTTACAACACCATTCAGACCATGGACGGCCGCGACGCCATTCAATTGGCCCAGGAACACCGTCCGGACCTGATCCTCATGGATATTCAGCTTCCCGAGATTTCCGGCCTGGAAGTCACCAAGATGCTGAAGGCCGATGATTCCTTGAAGGAAATCCCGGTCATCGCCGTCACCGCCTTCGCGATGAAGGGTGACGAGGAAAAGATCAGGGAAGGCGGGTGCGAAGGCTACATCGCGAAGCCGATTTCCGTTCCCACGTTCCTGGAAACCGTCGCGAAATTCCTCGGCTGACCGCCGCGGGCGGGACAGAGCATGTCGGCACGAATCCTTATCGTCGACGATCTTGCAGCCAGCGTGAAGGTTCTGGCGGCCAAGCTCACCAGTGAATATTACGACGTTCTGACCGCGCATGACGGGCCCACGGCGCTGGAAACGGTGGCCCGGGAAATGCCTGATCTGGTGCTTCTCGACGTCATGATGCCCGGCATGGACGGGTTCGAGGTCTGTCGTCGGATCAAGAAAACGGCGCGCACGGCGCATATCCCCGTGGTCATGGTGACGGCGCTTAACGACATGCGCGACCGCGTCAACGGCCTGCAGGCGGGGGCCGACGATTTCCTGACCAAGCCGCTCAACGACATCATGCTGTTTGCCCGGGTGCGCTCGCTGGTGCGCATGAAACGGACCTTCGATCAATGGTCCCTGCACCAACAGACATCGCGCGACCTGGGTTTTGACGTCGACCCGGACATGACGGATGTCCATGGCCGTGCCGCGCGGGTGATCGTGGTCGATTCCAGCGAAATCCAGAGCGACAACATCCGTGGTGTCCTGGAACGGGATGGTCACGCGGTGACCGCGCTGAACTCCTACGCCGACGCCGCCCCGCAAATTGCCGCCGATTTGCCGGACGTGGTCGTCGTCTCCATGGACTTCGAAGGGGACGAACCCTTGCGGCTGGCCTCGCGTCTGCGCTCGCAGGAGCCGACGCGCCAGGTGCCGATCCTCTTGATCGGTGACGCCGAAGACGAAAGCAATCTGATCAAGGGCTTGGAACTGGGGGTTAACGACTGCGTCGTGCGCCCGGTCGACGAGCAGGAAATCGTCGCCCGTGTGCGCACCCAGGTGCGGCGCAAGCGCTATCAGGAGATGCTGCAGGCAAATTTCCAGCAGCACCTGTCGATGGCGCTGACCGACGGTCTGACGGGGCTGCACAATCGGCGTTATCTGGAATCGCATTTGGACGGCATCGTTAAGCGCGCCGGCGAGGGCGGCCACGGGCTATCCCTGGTGCTGATTGATCTCGACCATTTCAAGCGGGTCAACGATACCTACGGCCACGCCGCCGGCGACGAGGTGCTGCGGGTGATCGCCAAGCGCCTATTGCGCAATGTGCGCGGGTTCGATACGGCGGCCCGCTTCGGTGGCGAGGAATTCGTCGTCGCCATGCCTGACACGCCGATCGATATCGCTTTCGCGGTCGCTGATCGTATCCGCGCCAAGATCGCGGAAGAGCCGATCCCCTTGCCGGACGGGACGCAACTGTCCGTGACGATGAGCGCCGGGGTCGCGGAATC
>DNMS01000234.1:0-1746 GCA_003488105.1 Rhodospirillaceae bacterium | reverse complement strand
CAGGCGAAACCGCCGTCGATTAGATCAGACGGCGGCGGATCGGTTGCTGATTTTTGTGAATAATGCCGCCCTGTCAGGGACACGGGCCAGTCAGGGACGGAAAGAGGATCGAGGGGCGCCGGTGGCTGCCTTACTTGATCTTTTCTTCCTTGAAGGCCACGTGTTTGCGGACCACGGGGTCGTACTTGCGCATTTCGAATTTTTCCGTCGAATTGCGCGGATTTTTCTTCGTCACATAGAAGAAGCCCGTGTCAGCCGTGCTGACCATTTTCACAAGAATTGTGGCCGGTTTTGCCATGGTGCGAAGTTCCGCTTTGGTTTTCTGTCAGGTCGAAGGCGCGAAACATACAGGGCCGGACGCGCAAGTCAAGGGGCACGGCGAAACCGGTGTGTTGCGGCCTATTCCAGGGCCGCCGCATCGGCCCGGGCGGTTGTCGAGGTGTAGGTCAGCGCACGGGCATAAAGAGTGCGGTCTTCGATGATTCGCCGCGCCAGATCACGGTCCTTGGTGTCGTCATGGCGTTCCGGCGGGCAGGTGTCGCGCAGCCGTGTGCGTTCCTCCTCGCCGAGCGGTCCGCCGCGCCGCCAATGCGCCAGGATATCGGCCTGATAATGCTCTGCGCCGATGCCGGCCAGGATCGGGTCCTTGGCCTT
The DNA here is from genome assembly GCA_003488105.1 of Rhodospirillaceae bacterium. The sequence goes on along the minus strand of DNMS01000234.1, from coordinate 1,092 downwards.
GGCATCCTCGGGAATTTCCGCCAGGGACGACGTGCACACGATTGGGTGCACGCCCAGGCCATGCAGGGTATAGCCCGTCGGTGTGATCAGCTTCGACCAGGTGATGGTCAGTTCACCGTCGTTGGGAAGGCGGATTACCGTCTGCACGCTGCCCTTGCCATAGGACGATGTGCCGACGACCACGGCGCGCCCGCGGTCTTGCAGGGCGGCGGCGGTGATTTCCGCCGCCGAGGCCGATTTGCCGTCGATCAGGATGACCAGCGGCAGGCCATTCAGGATGTCGTCGCCGTCGGCGTTGTAGTGATGGACGCTGTCCGGATGGCGGCCGCGCGTGGTGATGATATGGCCCTGGGTCAAGAACAGGTTGGCCAGTTTGACCGATTGCCGTAGCAGCCCGCCCGGATTGCCGCGCAGGTCCATGACCATGCCCTTGAGCGGAGCCTTGGCTTCGGCCTTGGCGGTCAGGATGGCTTTCTTCACGGAGGATGCGGTCTTCTGGTTGAAGCTCTCGACCGCCGCGTAGATGATCCCGTCCTTCACCGTGTGGCTGACCGTGACCGGCACGATATGGGCACGGACCAGGTCGAGAGACCAGCTGTCCGGCCGCTCCGGGCGGGTCAGGCGCAGGCGCACGGCGGTGTCGATGGGCCCGCGCAGCAGCTTCACGATCTTGCGCGCCGACAGGCCCTTGAGCGCGACCCCATCGGCCGACACGATGACGTCGCCGACCTTCAGGTCCGCCTCCGCCGCCGGCGTGCCGGGGGTAATGCGGTAGACTTCGGTGATGTCGCCGCGCTGCCGGAAGCGTACGCCGATGCCGCCGAACCCATCACGCCGGGCGCGGTTGCGCTGGGCCTCCTCGCGCCCGGAATAGCGGGAATAGATGTCCAGTTCCGTCAGCATCCCGTCGAACACGGCTTCGTAGATCTTTTCCGGGCTGGCGCGGCGCATTTCCTCGGACCAGGCGCGTGCGGCCTGGGAGGCCCGTGCCGTCAGCATGGCCCAGCCATAGGCGTCGTCGCTCTTGGGCAGGGCTTCGCGGACGATTTCGCGGCCGTTGTCGGTCAGGCGGACCTCGTTCTTGCCGGCATC
>DNMS01000045.1:587-2876 GCA_003488105.1 Rhodospirillaceae bacterium | reverse complement strand
CTGCCGCAACGCAAGGTCAGCCCGACCAAACCGGAAGACCTCGCGCGCATCAAGAGCGACCAGATCCAAATCACCGAGGTCCGCAAGCGGACGACGCTCAAGACCTTTTTCGACACCGGCTTCATCTGGCCGGTCGAGGGCCGTATTTCCGGGGTGTACGGCAGTCAGCGCATCCTCAACGGCAAACCGCGCAGCCCGCACAACGGCGTCGACGTCGCCGCCCCCCGCGGCACGCCGGTCAAGACCATGGGCGACGGCGTCGTCGCCCTGGTGAACGAGGACATGTTCTTCACGGGCAAGACGGTGATGATCGACCACGGCCTGGGCCTGACATCGGTCTACATCCATATGGACAAGACCACCGTGAAGGAAGGCGACTTCGTCACCAAAGGCACGCAGATCGGCACCGTGGGTGCGACCGGCCGGGCCACCGGCCCGCATCTGCATTGGGGGGTCAGCTGGTTCAAGACCGCCCTGGACCCGGCGTTGCTGGTCGGGCCGCAGAAAGCGCGCGAGTAAGTACTCAATAGCAACTTGTCAGGGCCCAAGATCGATCATGCACCCCTTAGACAACAAGCACATTGATTGGACGGAAATCGTCGAGGCGATGAGAGTTGCCAGAGATAGCGCTCGTGGATATGCGGACTATTGGGATTGGCAACCAGATAGGAAAGTTGCTGAACGACAGGTTGCTGCGGTTCTTTTCAGCTACCTGGAAAAAAAGGACCGGTTCCAGCCTAAATCACTAAGAAGCGTCGCGAACGACCCCCCTGACGTAGAAATTACAACTGGTGACAACCGTAAAATAGGTGTCGAAGTTACTGAACTTGTTGATAGTGAAGCGGTAAAAGCTCACCGCCATTTCGGAAAAGCAGGAAACCACAATAACTATGATTGGGCTGATTGGTCAGTTGACCGGGTAGCGAGTGAAATTTCAAAACGTATCGCTAAAAAAGACCACAAACTTGCTGCGGCAACGACTGAATTCGACGAACTCATAATTGCGATAGTGACAGATGAGCCGATGATAGATGAAGCACTAGCTAGCAAAGCTCTTCTAGATGTATCGATCAACGTCAAACACATAGACCGAGCGTATCTAATTTTAAGCTACTCACCGGCGGCGGATATGAGCGTATATCCAGACGGTTGCCCGATCTTGCAAATCAGTTTGATGAGCTAAGAAAAATCAACTACGCCTCGTCGTTGGGCCAGCGGTTGTGCAGCCACAGCCACTGTTCCGGGGTGTCGCGGACCCATTGTTCGACCTGGTCGTTGATCTGCGTCATCGCGGCCAGGACATCGGACTTGTGGTCGCCGGTCTTCTCAAACCGGACGGGCGGCAAGGCCGTCATCTTGAAGGTCGCCCCCTTGACCCGCGTCACCCGCGCCGCCACCACCGGGCAGTTGTGGCGCAGCGCCAGTTCGGCCAAGGCCGGGGCGGTCATGGCCGGACGGCCGAAGAACGGCACGGCGATGCCGTCGTTCATTTTCTGATCGACCAGCATGGCCAGATGGCTGCCGGAGCGGAAGGCGTTGAGAAGCTGGCGCACGCCCTGCGGCCCCTTGGGGATCAACGCCCCCTCGACGGCGGCGCGGCCATGGCGATACAGCCATTCGACCAGGCGATTGTTGGCCTCGCGGTAGACCCGGTCGAGCGGCAGACCCCGCTGTGTCGCCCCCAATGCCAGGATTTCCCAGTTGCCGATATGGGCGGAATAGAAAATGCCCGCTTCATTGTCGTCACGCAGGAGGTCTACGTATTCGCCGCCTTCGACGGTGACCCGTCCGTTCTCGGCATAGACATCGATTTCCTGCAAATGGGGAAATTCAGCGGCAAGCCGGCCCAGGTTGTCCCACATCCCGTGGACGATACGTTCAACCTCGGCATCCGGCATCTCGGGAAACACGGCGCGCAGGTTCCGGCGCGCCCGATCCGACAGGCGCAGACGCGGCCCGATGGTACGCGCCAGAAGACCGCCCAGGCCCGACGCCCAATCAAGCGGCAGCACGCGGAAGAACATATAGACAATGAAAGCCGCCGCCGCCTGGACGGGGTGAATCACGTATTTGTTCAGCGGGGCCGGCGCATGAGCCATGAAATCGGCAGCCTGACTACGGTTTGACGGTTTGCAACAATCGGTCGAGGGCCGCTTCGTCGTCCCATTGCAGGGTGATTGTCAAGACTTCAATGCCCGTGCGGTCGCCGACCGGGATCCGCTGGATGTCCTTTTCCGTGGTTATCAAAACCCCGTTCAGGACTTCCGCGCGGCGTTTCAAGGCGGCCAG
>DNMS01000045.1:0-286 GCA_003488105.1 Rhodospirillaceae bacterium | reverse complement strand
GCCGAAGCGGCGCGCCGCATCCGCCACACCCCAGGCGTCATCCCCGATGACGACGAGGGCGTCCGCCCGTGCCAATCCCGCCCGCAGGGTTTCGCGGAGCGGCCCGGCCGGGATCAGAAAGCCATTGCCGAAACCGTAACGGCCATCGACGACAACGATGGACAAATCCTTGGCAAGCGACGGGTCCTGGAAACCGTCATCCAGCACCAGGGCCCCGGCCCCGGCGTCCAGGGCGGCACGGGCCGCCTGGGCCCGGTCGCCGCCGACCCAAACCGGCGCGGCCTTG
>DNMS01000337.1:15594-16461 GCA_003488105.1 Rhodospirillaceae bacterium | reverse complement strand
TGCCGTCGCCGCCCGCCGGGGCCGCCTCTTCCGCGGCCGGGGCCACGGGTTCGGGCTTGGGCCCGCCCTTGGTCACGCCGACCTTAGCCGGACGCAACAGGCGGTCGTTCAGCGTGTACCCGGCCTCAATGACCTGGGCCACCGTGCCCTGGGGCTGGGTCGGGTCGGGGACTTCGAACAGCGCCTCATGGGCGTTGGAATCAAAGCGCTCGCCCAACGGGTCGAGGCGCTTGATGCCGCTGCGTTCCAGCACGGACAAGAGGGCACGTTCCGTCATCTCGACCCCGGTCATCAGGGTTTCGACCACTTCCGACGATTTGCGCGCCTCGGCATCGACGCTGTCGAGCGCCCGGCGCAGGTTGTCGCCCACGGTCAGGATCTCGCGGGCGAAGTTTGCGATGGCGTACCTGGATGCATCCTGCTTGTCGCGCTCGGCCCGGCGGCGCACGTTTTCGGCCTCGGCCAAGGCACGCAGCGTGCGGTCGTTGGCTTCGGAGAGCTGGGCTTCCAGCGCGGCGACGCGCTGGGCCGGATCGGCCTCGCCCGCGTCCGCCGTCATCGACGGGATCGGCGGCTCGCCTTCCGGCGCGGCGTCGGACGCCGTGGCTTCGGGCTGAGCCGCATCGGCGGCGGCAGCCGTATCCTCGGGCGCGCTGTCTGGGGTTTGCTCGGGTGTGGTCTCGGACATCTTAATTCCTTCAGGGTGTTCCTTGCGGTTGGGGTCTTGGCCGCGCCGGGATCGGATCAGCGGCGGCGGTCGGCGCCGATATAGCCGCCGATCAGATCGGCGGTGTAATCGACCATGGGGATGATGCGGGAATAGTTCATGCGTGTCGGGCCGATCACGCCGACGGCGCCGATGATCTG
>DNMS01000337.1:9323-15487 GCA_003488105.1 Rhodospirillaceae bacterium | reverse complement strand
TGTTGTTCGTTGCGATAACTACGCACGACCATGGCGCAGCCCGACACGTTGAACAGGGTGTTGTCGGCGCCGATAAAGATCTGCACCCCGTCGGCGCGGTCGGCCATGGAGAGGATTTTCAGCATCTGCTCCTTGGTCTCCAGCGCCGAGAACAGGCCGCGGATGCGTTCCAAGTCGGTGACCAGGGTGACGTCTTCCAGCAAATGGGCCTGGCCGCGCACGATCAACGCCCCGCCCGGCCCGGCATCGCCGCCGGCCCAGGTCGCGAGGCCGCCTTCGACCAGACGCGCGGTCAGCTCGTCCAGTTGTGCCCGCTGGTTTTCCAGCTCGGACATGATGCCGTCGTAGGCGTCGGAAATGCTGCGCCCGACCAATTTGGCCGACAGATAATTGGTCGCCTGGACCAGGGCCGAGGCCGGCAGGTCCATGGGGATTTCCATGATGCGGTTTTCGACCACACCCGATTCCGTGACCAGGATGACGAGGGCCCGGCCCGGGCTGAGATGCACGAATTCAATATGCTTGAGCGGGCTTTCCGTCTTGGGTGCCAGCACCAGGGACGCACAATGGGCGAGGCCCGAGAGCGTCTGCGTCGCCTGCGCCAGCAGGCCTTCGACCGAATTGGCCGTGCCAGCGCACTGGCTTTTGATCGAGGCGCGCTCGGCCTCGGTCAAATTGCCGATTTCAAGCAAGCCATCGACATAGAGCCGCAGGCCCGTTTCCGTCGGCAGGCGCCCGGCCGAGGTATGGGGCGAGAACAGCAGGCCCATGTCTTCCAGGTCGGCCATGACGTTGCGCACCGTCGCCGGCGACAGGCTCACCGGCAGGCGCCGGGCCAGGGTGCGCGAACCCACGGGCTCTCCGGTCTCGACGAAGCTTTCGACGATTTCCCGGAAGATCTGGCGTGAACGGTCGTTCAGTTCTTCGATCATGGCCAAGTTTCAGTCTGCGGTCGGATCAGGGTCGCGGACATGAGGTTTCAATGAAATTCGGGCTTGCGCGGAATTTAGTCGCCGGACCGCCGGAGCGCAATGGCTGCCGGGCCGGGTATCTTTCCCGGACCCGGCCGGGGACCCTCGACCAATTGCCGGGTTTACCGGGCCGCCCGCCGGGGCTAGGGTCTGGCCCAGTAGACCATCTATGGGGGAATTCATATATGAGACCATCGGGCCGCGCCGCCGATCAGTTGCGCGATATCGTGCTGGAGCCGGGATACGCCAAGTATGCCGAAGGATCGTGCATGGCACGGTTCGGCGAAACCCATGTGCTCTGCGCCGCCACGGTGGAGGAACGGGTGCCCGGCTGGATGCGCGATTCCGGCAAGGGCTGGGTCACGGCCGAATACGGCATGCTGCCGCGGTCGACCCACAGCCGCACCAACCGTGAGGCCGCGCGCGGCGCGCAATCGGGCCGGACCCAGGAAATTCAGCGCCTGATCGGCCGCAGCTTGCGCGCGATCACCGACCTGAAGGCCATGGGCGAAATTCAGGTGCGTCTGGACTGCGACGTGATCCAGGCCGACGGCGGCACCCGCACGGCCTCGATCACCGGCGCCTACGTGGCGCTGCACCTGGCGTTTCAGCGCTGCGTCGACCTCGGCCTGATGAAAGCCATTCCGCTGACCGATCAGGTCGCCGCCGTGTCCTGCGGCATCTTCAAGGACACGCAGGTTCTCGATCTCGATTACGCCGAGGATTCCTCGGCCCAGGCCGACGCCAACTTCGTGTTCACCGGGCGCGGCGGCATCGTGGAAATCCAGGGCACGGCCGAAGACGCGCCGTTTTCCCCGGCCCAGTTCGACGACCTGATGGCCCTGGCCCGCAAGGGCGTCGACGAATTATGCCAGGCGCAACGCCGGGCCATCGGATTGGAATAGCGGCATGGCCCGGGCGTTCACGGAAGACCAACTGGTCATCGCCACACACAACCCGGGCAAACTGCGCGAAATCAGCGATCTGCTGACGCCCTTCGGGGTTGCCGTAACCTCGGCAGGCGATTTGGGCCTGCCGGAACCCGTCGAAGACGGCGACACGTTCAAGGCCAACGCCCTGATCAAGGCGCGGGCCGCCGCCGATGCCTCCGGCCTGCCGGCCCTGGCCGACGATTCGGGCCTTGCCGTCGATGCCCTGGGCGGGGCCCCCGGCATTCATTCGGCGCGCTGGGCCGGGCCCGAGAAGGATTTCAACGAAGCCATGGCGCGGGTTTGGGAACTGGTCCTGGAATCCGAGGACCGGCGGGCGCACTTCGTCTGCGCCCTGGCCCTGGCCTGGCCCGACGGGACGTCGGAAGTATTCGAGGGCCGGGTCGACGGCGACATCGTCTGGCCGCCCACGGGCGATAAGGGCTTCGGCTACGATCCGATCTTCCAGCCCGAGGGCTATTTCATCACCTTCGCCGAGATGGAGCCCGCCGCCAAGCACCACATCAGCCACCGCGCCCATGCCTTCGAACAGCTGGTCGCGGCCTGTTTCAAGGGCCGGGGCTGACCCCGCCGCGATGACCCCCTTCGGCGTCTACGTGCATTGGCCGTTCTGCGAATCCAAATGCCCCTATTGCGACTTCAACAGCCACGTCCAGGACGCGGTTGACCAGGCGCGTTGGGCCCGGGCCCTGATCGCCGACCTGGCCCATTACGCGGCGGATACCCAAGACCGCACCGTGACCACCGTGTTTTTCGGCGGCGGCACGCCGTCGCTGATGACACCGGAAACCGTGGCCGCCGTGATCCAGGGCATCCGGGATCTGTGGCCCTGTGCCGGGGATCTGGAAGTCAGCCTGGAAGCCAATCCGTCGAGCGCGGAAATCGCGGCCTTTCCCGACCTCAAGGCCGCCGGGGTGACGCGGCTGTCGGTCGGCGTGCAGTCCTTCGACGATGCGGCGCTTTCCGCCCTCGGCCGCCGCCATGATGCCCAGGCCGCGCGCCGGGCCCTGGCCGGGGCGCGCGATCATTTTGAAGAATTCTCGTTTGATCTTATTTACGCAAGGCCAGAGCAAACAAAGGATAAATGGCGCCAAGAACTGCGGGAAGCCCTGACCTTCGCCGGGCCGCACCTGTCGTTCTATCAATTGACCATCGAATCCGGCACGCCCTTCCACAAGGACGGCGTGAAGGCCGCCGAGGGTGAATTGGGCGCGGCCCTGTTCGACATCACGCAAGAGGTTCTGGGCGAAGCCGGCCTGCCGGCCTATGAGATTTCCAACCATGCCCGCCCGGGCCACGAATGCCGCCACAACCTGAACATCTGGCGCGGCTGGGATTATGTCGGCGTCGGGCCCGGGGCGCACGGCCGCCTGGCCCTGACGGACGACGGCGCGGTCCGGGACTGGGGCACCCATCAGGTCCATAGCCCCGAACGCTGGCTGAGCCTGGTCGAATCCAAGGGCCACGGTACGGCCAAAAGGCGGCTTCTGGACGACGGCGACCGCGCGGAAGAGCGCGTCATCATGGGCCTGCGCCTGACCGAGGGCATCGACCGTGCCCGTTTTCAGGCCCAGGCCGGGCGCGACGTGCTGACCCTGATCAATCCGTCGAAGCTGGCCTATGCGGTCGGTGCCGGTTACGTGGACCTGGACAAAACCCGCATCGCCGCCACCGCCGAGGGGCGCCTTCGGCTCAACAGCCTGCTGGCGTCACTGCTGGCGACGTAATCGGGTCTGCCGGTTCGCTAATTGGTGATCGCCTGGAAGGTCGCCGGCGCCTTGTCGATGACCACCGCGCCGCGCTGGCGGACCTGAAGAATGGCAAGGCCCCGTTCCGAGGTGCCGTCGGGCAGGAAGCGGAAGATGCCGTCGCGCCCGGCGAAGCCGTTGGGATTGGCGATCAGTTTGGCCGTAAACCGGTCGGGCCCGGGCAATTGGGCCAGCACGGCGGCAAGTGCGGCCGCGTCATAGGCGATGGTCGCAAGCCGCGGCGGCGCTTCACCGTAAACGTCCTGATATTCCTTTTCGAACCCGGCGCGCGGGCCCGGCGGCGGGGCGGCGTACCAGCCGCCGACCAGGGCCGGCTCGGCGCCAATGCCCGGCTCGTCCCATTGTCCGGTGCCGAGCATCCGCACCTTGTTGGGGTCGATGTCGTAGAACGGCAGCAAGGCCGCGATCGCCTGCAGACGCTTGCCGCCGTCGGCGACCAGAAGCGCGTCATAGGGCAGGTCGCCCATGGTCTGGAGATTTTCCAGGCGCGCCAGGGCCGCCTTGGACACCTCGTCCTCCTTGCCCTCCAGCTCCTTCTTCTGGTTAAGCAGGGTCTGGCGGCGGAATTCGTAATCGGCCATGTCGCGGACCACGGCGGAGAAATCGTCGGCGTCGGGGCTATAAACCTCAAGCCGGGCGATCTCGCCGCCGGCGCGGCCGACGGCGGCCTTGAAGGCATCCAACACCGTGCGGCCATAGGCATTGTCCGGCGCCATGGCCGCGAACCGCACGACCCCCCGTTCACGGGCGAAGGAGATCACCCGCGCGACCTGGGCGCGGGGCAAAAAGCCGAGGGTAAAAACCCCGTCACCGGCGACCGAACGGTCCGAGGAAAAAGCCACCACCGGCACCCCGGCCTGGCGCGCGACGGCGGCGGCCCCGCGCACGTTGGCCGACAGCAGCGGGCCCAGGATCATCCGCGCCCCGTCGCCGATCGCGAGCTGCGCCGCCTCGGCCGCCCCTTCGGGCGTGCCGCGGGTGTCGTGGGTCAAAAGCTTGAACTTGTCGTCGGCGAAGGAAAACAGCGCCATCTGCGCCGCGTTCAGCAGCGCCTGGCCGACGCCCGCGTTCTGCCCCGACAGCGGCAACAGCAGGGCGACCCGGACCGCGCCGTCGTCGGGGGCGGTGATGGTCGTGGTCTGGGCCTGGGCCGGTTCCGCCGGGGCGGGCTGGGTCAGGGGCGGCGGGGCCGGGCGTGGCACCGGCGTCACCGCATAGGTCGGCGGCGGCGGCGTGCGCGGACCCGAGACGATGGGCCGGGACGGCGCCTCCGACTTGGACTTGCCGCCTTGAATTAACCCGCCGAATGACGATGATTGGCACGCGGCCAACAACGGCAGCAGCACGGCCAGGGCGATCACGGCCAGGGCCGGGCGCGAAAGGGCGTTTTGCGAATATGACCTGTTCATCTTCATCCGATGATCCGCCGGAAATTGCTGCCAAGGACGTGCGGGCGCCGGACGGCGCCCCGTTGGAGGCCGCACTGTATCTGGTCTCGACACCCATCGGCAACGCCGGAGACATCAGCGCCCGGGCGCACGACGTTCTCGCCCGCGCCGATCTGATCGCCTGCGAGGACACCCGGGTGACCGGCAAGCTGCTGATGATCCTGGGCATCAAGCGCGGCGACAGCGGCCGCCTGCTTGCCTATCACGATCACAACGCGGCCCACCGCCGGCCGCAGATCATGGAACGCATCAAAAGCGGCGGCAGCGTGGCGTTGGTATCGGACGCCGGCACGCCCCTGGTCTCCGACCCGGGTTACAAACTGGTCGCCGCCTGTGTCGAAGAAGGCGTTGCCGTGACCGCCGTGCCGGGACCGTCGGCGCCGCTGATGGCGCTGACCCTGTCGGGACTGCCGACGGACCGTTTCTTCTTTCAGGGCTTCCTGCCCGCCAAGGGGGCGGCCCGGCGCACGGCCCTGGCGGAAATCTCCGCCGTGCCGGCGACCCTTATCTTCATGGAATCGGGGCCGCGCCTGGCCGCGTCCCTGGCCGACATGGCCCAGGTCCTGGGCCCCCGCCCGGCCGCCGTGGCCCGCGAGCTGACCAAGAAATTCGAAGAAGTTCGACGCGGCACGTTGGACGAACTGGCCGCCCATTATGCTGAGGCCGGCCCGCCCCGGGGCGAGATCTGCGTCGTCACCGGCCCGCCCGGCGCCGAGGCGGCGGCGACGGCGGCCGACATCGACGCCTTGCTGACCGAGGCCCTGGCCAAGGGCTCGGTCAAGGATGCTGCCGCCGAGGTCGCGGCACGCACGGGCCAACCGCGCAAGGCCGTCTATGCCCGGGCGCTGGAGCTGAAACGGGCCCGCGCCCCGGCGTACAAACAAGGATGACCCGGGCCGCGCCCGGCACGGACGGCCGCCGCCGCGCCGAAAGACGGGGCCGCGGGGCGGAGGCGCTGGCCGCCTTGCTGCTGATCCTAAAGGGCCATCGCATCCTGGCCCGCCGGGCGCGCACGCCCGCGGGCGA
>DNMS01000337.1:8061-9119 GCA_003488105.1 Rhodospirillaceae bacterium | reverse complement strand
GAGGCCCTGGCCCCCCGCCAGCGGGACCGCATCGCCCGCGCCGCCGAGGCCTTCGTGCATACGCGCCCCGACCTGGCCGGCCTGGACTGGCGATTCGATCTGATCGTGGTTGCCGGGGGCTGGCGGGTGAAACACCTGAAGGATGCCTGGCGGCCCGGCCTGGGCTGACCCCAGTGCCATGAAAACCGCATATTCCATCCCTTATCCTGTGTCTTTATCCCCGGAAGCCGGCGCCAGAGAATTTGTCGCCGGCCCGGACCGGCGTTAGAATGCCCGCCGACCGGGGACCGTCCAATGCAGGAGAGTTCAAGCACCATGACCGCACCAATCCGACCGTCCCGACAAGCCACCCCCGCCCTGCCCCGCGTATTTGCCGCGCTGCTGTTGCTGGGCGCCGCGACCGGGTTGACCGGCTGTGTCGGCGCCACCGTCGGCGCGGGGGCGACCGTGGGTGTTGCCGCCATGGACGACCGGGGCGTGCAGGGCGTGGCCCGCGACGCCGGGCTGGCCACGCGGGTGCGCGGCAAATGGCTGAACTACGATCTGGAAACCGGCGACACGCTGGCCGTCGACGGCAGCGTCAAGGTCTACAACCGCCGCGCCATGCTGACCGGCACGGTCAAGACCGAGGACATCCGCGCCAAGGCCGTGCGCCTGACCTGGGAGGTCGAGGGCATCGAGGAAGTGATCAACGAACTGGCCGTCGGCGACACGTCGCTGTCCGACGCGGCGATCGACAGTTGGATTTCGGCCCAGTTGACGACCAAATTGACCTTCGACAAGGACGTCCAGGCCATCAACTACATCATCGAGACGGAAAACGCCGTGGTCTACCTGCTGGGTGCCGCGCAAAGCCGGGCCGAGCTCGACCGCGTGCTGGGCCATGCCCGGGGCATTTCCCGGGTCCGCGACGTGATCAGCCATGTCCGCATCAAGGCCCCCGAAGCCCCCGCCGCCGATCAACCGAAGAAGGCGTCCTGAGCCATGGCCGGCAATCCCGGCATCCTGGCGGACGACGTGCGGCGCGCGCTCGGCGAGATCGGCCGCCGGGAGGACGG
>DNMS01000337.1:519-8005 GCA_003488105.1 Rhodospirillaceae bacterium | reverse complement strand
ACGACGGCGACTTTCCCATCGCCGCCGCCGCCCTGCATCTGGCGGCGGCGCGCCTGCCGGGTCTCAACCTGGGGCCTTATGAGCGCCATCTTGCGCGCCTGACGGCGGAGGTCGCCGATTACGCCGGCCCCGGCACGCCGACCCTGGCCGGACAGTACGAAGCCCTGATCCAGGTCATCGACCGGCGCTACGGATACGGCGGCAATGAAAGCGTGTTCGAAGACCTGGACGCCGCCAACCTGGCGCGGGTCATCGACACCCGGCGCGGCCTGCCGGTGGCCCTCGGCATCGTCTACATGGAAGTCTGCAACCGCCTAGGTTGGTCCCTGGTCGGCCTGGATTTTCCGGGCCGCTTCCTGGTCCGCCTGGAGGATGCCGGCGGGCGCATGATCCTCGACCTGTTCGAAGGCGGGCGCGAACTGATGCCCCCGGACCTGCGCGGCATGTTGAAGACCATGGCCGGGGCCGATGCCGAACTGCATCCGCGCTATCTTTCTGAAATGACGGCACGGCAGGTCGTGCTGCGCCTGGAGGACAATATCCGCGTGCGCCAGATGCAGCGGGGCGAACTGGCCGACGCCGCCGACACGATTTCCCTGATGCTGCTGGTCGCCCCCGATACCGGGCATCTGTGGCGCGAGGCCGGAATCGTCAACGCGCGGCTCGACCGTGTCGCCCGCGCCGTCGAGGCGCTGGAGGAATACCTCAAGCGCGCCCCCGGCGAGGAAAACGGCTATGAGGCGTCCTTGCTGTTGCAGGAATTGCGGGCCAAGTTAAATTAACCGGCCGGCCCCTGCTGCACGCTCCCCCAATCGGCCGAAGGATAAGGATTTTCCCATGGCGCTTACCGTGGCCATTCAGATGGACCATGTGTCGTCCATCGACATCACCGGCGACAGCACCTTCGTCCTTGCGCTGGAGGCGCAACGCCGCGGCCACAAGCTGCTGCATTATCTGCCGGGGGACCTCGCCTACCACCACGGCCGGGTGACCGCCTGGGCCGAACCCATGGAGGTGCGGCGCGAGGCCGGCAACCATTTCACCCTGGGCGCGAAATCGCGCATCGATCTGGCCGACACGGACGTCGTCCTGATGCGCCAGGACCCGCCCTTCGACATGGCCTATATCACGGCGACGCATCTGCTGGAGATGGTCCACCCCAAGACCCTGGTGGTGAACAACCCGGCCGAGGTGCGCAATGCGCCGGAGAAACTGTTCGTCACCCGCTTCGCCCAGTTCATGCCGCCGACCCTGATCGCGACCAACCGCCAAGACATCCTGGCCTTTCGGGAAGAACACAAGGACATCATCGTCAAGCCGCTGTACGGCAACGGCGGGGCGGGCGTGTTCCACATCACGCCGGGCGACGAGAACCTGAATTCGCTGCTGGAGATGTTCACCGAGATGTTCCGCGAGCCGGTCATCGTCCAGGCCTACCTGAAGGACGTGCGCCAGGGCGACAAGCGCATCATCCTGATCGACGGCGAAGTCGCCGGCGCCGTCAACCGGGTGCCGGCGGCAGGCGAAAGCCGGTCCAACATGCATGTCGGCGGCAAGCCGCTGAAGTCGGAACTGACGGCGCGCGAACGTGACATCTGCGCCGCCTTGGCGCCGGAGCTGAAGGCCCGCGGCCTGATCTTCGTCGGCATCGACGTGATCGGCGGCTATCTCACGGAAATCAACGTGACCTCGCCGACGGGGCTGCAGGAAATCAACCGCTTCGACGGCGTCAGCCTGGAAAGCGACATCTGGGACGCCATCGAGGCACGGCTTTAGGCCGCGACAAGAAACGCAAAGGGAGAATCGCAATGGCGCTTATTGAAGGTATGGTCGAGGTGCCGACCAAGTACGGGCGCATGCCGTCCTTCGTCGCGCGGCCCGACGCGGGCGGGCCGTTTCCGGCGATCATCTTCTACATGGACGCGCCGGGCTTCCGCGAGGAACTCTGCAACATGGCCCGAAGAATAGCGAAGGCGGGTTATTACTGCATCCTGCCGGACATGTATTACCGGCTCGGCACGCTGCGCCTCGACAACACCCGGCGCACGGAAGCCATGACCAATGTCTGGCGGGAAGCCATGAATTCCCTGACCAACGCCGACGTAACCGACGACACCGCGGGCATTCTCGCCTTCCTCGACGCCCAGGCCGATGTCGCCGCCGGGCCGGTCGGCTGTGTCGGCTATTGCATGAGCGGACGTTACGTCGCCACCGTCGCCGGACGCTTCCCGACGCGCATCAAGGCGGCGGCCAGCATGTACGGGGTCGGCATCGTCACGGACCAGGAGGATTCTCCCCATCTGCTACTGAACCAGGTTCAGGGCGAATTGCTGTTCATCTTCGCCGAGACGGACGCCCACGTGCCGCAGGCGACGGTCGAGGCCCTGAAGAAGGCGATCAAGAAGACCGGCGTGAAGGCGACTGTCCTGCAGCTCAAGGGCACGCAGCACGGCTTTCAGTTCGCCGAACGCCTTGTCTATACACCGGTACAGGCGGAGGCCGCCTGGGACAAGCTGTTCGCCCTGTGGGACCGCAACCTGAAAAAAGCCGCCCCGGCGAAGCGCAAATAGCATCGTGAAAACACTTCTTCTGCTGCGCCACGCCAAATCCGACTGGGCCGCGTCCGGGCTCGACGACATCGACCGTCCGCTGGCACCCCGCGGGCGCGACGCCGCCCCCTGCATGGGCCGCTACCTTTCGGCCGAGGGCCTGATCCCCGATCTGGTGCTGTGCTCCACGGCGCGGCGCGCCCAGGAAACCTGGGACTTGGTCGCGCCCGAACTGGGCCAAGAGGTTCCCGTGCGCATCAGCAAGGGGCTTTACGCCGTGTCCTCGGCCGCCCTGCTGGCGGCGCTGCGCCGCGTACCCGACGACTGCGACCGCCTGCTGCTGATCGGCCATAACCCGGAGATCGAGGACCTGGCCCATCGCCTGGCCGGAACCGGCAAGGCCAAGGCCCTGGCAAATCTGGCGGAAAAGTATCCGACCGCCGCCCTCGCCGAAATCCGCTTCGCGCGGGACAGCTGGACCAAAATCAGCGAAGGGTCCGGCGTGCTGCACAGGTTCGTGCGGCCCCGGGATCTAGCTTAGACAAAATCGCGCCTCTTTGCCGCGTGGGGGGTTTTCCTCTTTCGCGAAAAGGTATCTTATCTTCCAACCAACAGGGGTTGAGAACAAGGGGCCGACGATGGTCGCACGCATCGCCACCGCCGCCTTTCAGGGCATCGACGTTCTGGACGTCGATGTCCAGGTGCAGATGACCGGCGGCCTGCCCGCCTTTTCCGTGGTCGGCCTGCCGGACAAGGCGGTCGCGGAAAGCCGGGAACGGGTCCGCGCCGCCCTTCACGCCATGGGCCTGGCCCTGCCGCCCAAGCGCATTACCGTCAACCTGGCGCCCGCCGACCTGGCCAAGGAAGGCAGCCATTTCGACCTGCCCATCGCCCTGGCGCTGCTGACCGCCATGGACGTGCTGCCGGCCGACGACATGGTGCGCTATCTGGCCCTGGGCGAATTGGCGCTCGACGGGGCGCTGGCCCCGGTTGCCGGGGTGTTGCCGGCCGCCGTCCACGCCAACGCCCGGGACTTAGGGTTGATCTGTCCGGCCGCGCAGGGCGGCGAGGCGGCCTGGGCCGGCGGGGCGGACATCCTGGCCGCGCCCAATCTTCTCGCGCTCGTCAACCATTTCAAAGGCAGCCAGGTGCTGGCCCCGCCGGCCCCCCCCGAGGCCGGGCAAGCCGCACAGTATCCGGACCTGGCCGACATCAAGGGCCAGGAAACGGCCAAGCGGGGGTTGGAGATCGCGGCCAGCGGCGGCCATAATCTTTTGATGGTCGGCCCGCCCGGGGCCGGGAAATCCATGTTGGCGCAGCGCCTGCCCGGGCTGCTGCCGCCGCTGGCGCCGGAAGAAATTCTCGAGGTGTCCATGGTCCAGAGCCTGGCCGGCGAGTTGACCGGCGGCGGGCTCTCCAGACAAAGACCGTTCCGCGACCCGCACCATTCGGCGTCCCTGCCCGCCCTGATCGGCGGCGGCATGCGGGTTCGGCCCGGCGAGGTCTCGCTCGCCCATCAGGGCGTGCTGTTCCTGGACGAACTTCCTGAATTTCAGCGCGCCACCCTGGAAAGTCTGCGCCAGCCGCTGGAAACCGGGCGCGCCGCCGTGGCGCGGGCCAATGCCCATGTCACCTATCCGGCGCGGTTTCAGTTGATCGCCGCCATGAACCCCTGCCGCTGCGGCTATCTCGGCGACGCGGCGCAGGCCTGCTCAAAAGCCCCAAAATGCGCGGAAGATTATCAAGGCCGCATTTCCGGCCCCCTGTTCGACCGCATCGACATTCACTTGGACGTGCCGGCGGTCAGCCCGCTCGACCTCGACCTGCCGCCGCCCGGCGAGGGCACCGCCCAGGTCGCGGCCCGGGTCGCCCAGGCCCGCGCGATTCAGGCCGACCGTTACAAACGGGAAAAGGCCACGGGAATCCGCACCAACGCCCAGGCCGATGGCGAACTGCTCGACCGGGTTGCCAGACCGGATGACGCGGGCCGCAAACTGCTGGTGGACGCGGCGGCGCGCCTGGGCCTCAGCGCCCGGGGCTATCATCGGGTGCTGCGCGTCGCCCGCACCCTGGCCGACATGGACCGGTCCGACGGTGTCGCGCGCCTGCATGTGGCGGAGGCGCTGTCGTTCCGCCGCCTGGCGCCGGGGCGGGGCGCCGTTAGTGGAGGCGGGACGGCACGGGGGTGACGAAGTTTTCGGCGGCCCAGGCATAGCCGTCTTCGAAGGTGCAGAAGGTCCGGGTTTCGCATTTGGTGCGGGACATGAACGCCTTGGACACGATGTAAAACCGGCAGGCGAGGTCGATGCAGAAGTTACCGCCCGTGATCAAGGCGCAGCGCTGCCGCGTTTCGCCCATGGTTTGCGAGCGGGCAAATACAAGCTTGGCAATCTTGTTCCAGTCCCCCTGCGGCGGGATGAAGCCGCGCAGGTCCACGACGGCCGGCAGCCCGGGGTCGATGCCGTTGCCAAAGAGCCGCGCCGTGGCGGCGCGCTGCCGGTCGGCCCATTGTTCTACGTCGAAAACACCGCCGAACTTGAACAGCAGAACCCCGTTATCGTCCAACCGCATATCGAATTCGAAATCCGTATCCATGCATAATCCCCCGGTTATTCATGGTCGATGAATTCATACCAAAGTATGTCACCTGGATTTTGCAAAGAAAACCGTAAAACGGTATGTAATTCAGATCGTTATGAGATCCAGCTTGGGTGCGGTCAGGGCCGCTTGAGCATCGGGCCGACGGGTTCCCCGCCGACGATGTGGAGATGCAGGTGGGGCACGTCCTGATGGCCGTTCGTGCCTGTATTGGCGATCAGCCGATAGCCATCTTCGGTCACGCCCAGCTTGTCGGCGACCTTCTTGATGGCCCGGGTATAGGCGAGGATTTCCGCGTCGCTGGCGTTTTCCGAGAAATCGCTCATGTCGACGTAATGTCCCTTGGGAATGACCAAGACATGAATCCGGCGCTGCGGCTGGATGTCCTTGAAGGCCAGGACGTGGTCGTCCTCGTAAACGGTCGAACAGGGGATTTCGCCCCGGATGATGCGCGCGAAGATGTTGTTCTCGTCGTAAGCCATCTGAATTCTCCTGCCCTTACTTCGGGCGGCTTGCTTTTTCCGCGACCCCCGACTGCCCGGTGCGGCGTTCCAACTCGGCCCAGACATCGGCGGGGTCGAGACCCAGCTGCGCCCACAGGGCGAGCAGATGATAAAGCACGTCCGCACTTTCCTTGGCGACGGAGGTATTGTCCTCCGTCAGGGCGGCGACGGCGGTCTCGACTGCTTCCTCCCCGATCTTGCGCGCGATCAGGGGCGTGCCGCCGGCAAACAGCTTGGCCGTATAGCTCGATGCCGGGTCGGCGCCCCCATTTTCAAAAGCTGCTTTTCGGCTTTCGATGGTCGCGAACAGGGCGTCCAGGATATGGGTCATGGCCGGGGTCCTAACGTGAAAATCTCAGGCGGCGGTTTCATCCATGCGCACCGGCGCGCCGGCCGCCAGCATATGCGCCTTGGCCTGCTGAATGGAATAGGTGCCGAAGTGAAAGATCGAGGCGGCGAGCACGGCCGAGGCATGGCCCTGGGTGATGCCGTCGACCAGATGGTCCAGATTGCCGACGCCGCCGGAGGCGATCACCGGCACGGGCACGGCGTCGGCGACGGCGCGGGTCAGGGCCAGGTCGAAGCCGTTCTTGGTGCCGTCGCGGTCCATGGAGGTCAGCAGGATTTCGCCCGCGCCGAAGTCCGCCATTTTTTCCGCCCAGGAAATGCATTCGATGCCCGTGGCCTTGCGCCCGCCGTGGGTGAAGATCTCGAACCGGGTACCGTCGGGCGACGGTTCGCGCGTTTCCGCGTCGACCCGCTTGGCGTCGACCGCGACGACGATGCATTGCGCGCCGAATTTTTCCGAGGCTTCGCGCACGAAGTCCGGGTTGTGCACGGCGGCAGTGTTGATGGAGACCTTGTCGGCCCCGGCCAACAGAAGCTTGCGGATATCCTCCGTGGTGCGCACGCCGCCGCCCACGGTCAACGGCATGAAACATTGTTCCGCCGTGCGCGCCACCACGTCGAAGATGGTGTCGCGGTTTTCATGGCTGGCGGTGATGTCCAGGAAACAAAGTTCGTCCGCCCCGGCGGCGTCATAGACTCGGGCCTGTTCCACCGGATCGCCGGCGTCGACCAGGTCGACGAAGTTGACGCCCTTGACCACGCGGCCTTCGTTGACGTCGAGACAGGGAATGACCCTCGCCTTTAACATTTTGGCGCCTTGAGCATCAGGCCGCGTCCTTCAGCAGTTTGACGGCGGCGGGCAGGTCGATCTTGCCGTCATAGACGGCCCGGCCGGAAATCACGCCTTCGAGCAATCCGCCGCCCTGGGCCTTCAAGTCTTCCAGATCGGCCATGGACGACACGCCGCCCGACGCGATCACGGGAATGCTGACCGCGCGGGCGAGATCCAGCGTCGCCTGCAGGTTCGGGCCCTGCATGACGCCGTCGCGGCCGATGTCGGTGAAGATGATGGCGGCCACGCCCGCGTCCTCGAACCGTTTGGCAAGCTCCAACGCCGTCAGTTCCGACACCTCGGCCCAACCTTCGACCGCGACCAGACCGTCGCGGGCATCGATGCCGACGGCGACCCGGCCCGGATGGGCCTTGCAGGCGGCCTTGACCAGGTCCGGATCGGTCAAGGCGACCGTGCCCAGGATCACCCGGCGCACGCCGCGGGCCAGCCAATCGTCGATTGTCGCCATGTTGCGGATGCCGCCGCCCAGCTGCACCGGGATATCAAGGGCCGCCAAAATGCCGGTCACGGCGGCGGCGTTCACTGGCTTTCCTTCGAAGGCGCCATTAAGATCAACTAAATGAACCCATTCACAGCCCGCATCCTGGAACGCCCGGGCCTGCGCCGCCGGATCGTCGGAAAACACCGTCGCCTGG
>DNMS01000337.1:0-305 GCA_003488105.1 Rhodospirillaceae bacterium | reverse complement strand
GGCGCACGCAGTTGCCGTCCTTAAGGTCAATGGCGGGAAAGAAGATCATGCCGGCCACGCCCCCTTCATCATTCCCCGCCGTTCAAGAAAGAAGATTGAACCACAGAGGCCGTGAGGCAGTGAGATGGCCGCGTTTTTCATCAACGGCAGGGCCTGCCCGGACGACATCAACATAAGCTTACTCTCATTTTTTCTTCTCACCGTCTCTGTGGCTCTGTGGTTCTCTTGAAACTCAGGGCGCCCAATTCAGGAAGTTCTCGATGAGCTTAAGTCCCACGGCCTGGCTTTTCTCGGGGTGGAATTGC
>DNMS01000401.1:884-4676 GCA_003488105.1 Rhodospirillaceae bacterium | reverse complement strand
CCTGGACGCGCTTTGGACCGTCAAAGCCATGGGGGCGGAAAACCTTGTTCTGCGCCGGGCCGAAGGGGCCGCCCGCGACGCCGCCGCCACGGGCCGCAACCGGGTACGGTCCCTGTTCGCCGCCGGCCGGGCGATGGCCCTGTTCGACCGCGTCACCCTGATCTTGACCATCCTTACGGGAACCGTGCTCTGCCTGAACGGGCTGATCACGGTTGGGCAATTGGCGGCGGGGGTATTGATTTCCTCGACCCTGGTGCGCGATGCATTTCGCGGCACGGCGGCCTGGACCCTGGCGCGGGCGAGGCGCGATCAAAATGACACAGCGGCACCGGCCAGGGATGCGCCGCAGGAACCGCTACCCCGCGTGACCGGCAACTTGATGCTCAATCGGGTCAGCCTGGACCAACCTGCCGATGGTCTGCGCGCCGTGGCGCGAAATCTGTTCGACCGTATTCGCATCGAGGCCGAAGTGGGCGAAATGGTTCTGATTACCGGTGGCGACGCCCAGATGCAGTCGGCGTTGCTGCGCCTGATGGCCGGGCTGGAACGCCCGCAGTCGGGAACGGTGACCGTTGACGGGTATGACCTCACCACCTACCGCCCGGACAGCATCCGCCGCCAGATCGCCTATGTGCCGAATCTGGGTAACATCCTGCCGGGAACCCTACTGGAAAATCTGACGGGCTTCGATTCAGGCCGCGCCGCCGATGCCCTGGGGGCCGCACGGCTGACCGGGTTGGATTCCCGCGCCGCCTGTCTGGCGGATGGGTTCGATACGCGACTTGAGGGCGGCGCGGCGGGCTTTCCCGCCGGGTTCCGCCAGCATGTCGCGGTGACCCGCGCCCTTGCCTTCAAGCCGAAGATACTGTTGCTCGACCGTGCCACGGAAAATCTCGACAGCCAGGATGTGCGCACGGTCTCGGAAGTTCTGGCGCGGCTCAAGGGTCGGGTCACCATCGTCTTCGCCTCGACCCAGGCGGGCCTGCGCATCATGGCTGACCGCGAAATCGATCTCGACAGTCTGAAGCCGGCGCCGGACATCGGCGCGGCTGGCGATGAAGCCGACGAGGGTGGGGCCAACCCCTTCCAGGGTCCGGACGGGGAGGGCTGAGACGATGGGCCGCATCCCTCACTTCGAAGCAACGGAAGCCCTGTTCACCCATGCCCTGTCGGCGGGGTTGGACAGCATCGTGGAAGCGGAGGCCGCGCGTCCTCGGGGGCCGTGGCGCGCGCTGCGCCTCAACCGGCTGGAAGGGATCGATCCTCACGCCCAGGTGCCGCCACCGCTGTTGGCCCTGTCGTCCGAGGCCGCAGTCGGTATTGCCGAGCCGGCGCCCGAGGAAGCGCCGCCCAGCCCCCAGGATCTGGAAGTGGCGTTGTCCGAGGCCGTGGACCTGCCGGACGATTGGACCATGGCGGCATCGCTGGCGGGCGGTAGCAACATCGCCCATTGCCTGCGTGAACTGCTTGAGGCCCTGGATTGGAATGGGGCACCGCGTCAGGTGGCCGAAGTTCTGCCGGCCTTCAACGCGCCACTGGATACTTCCGGCGCGGTGACGGTCCTGGCCCGGCTCGGGTTCCGCTCAAGGTCGTTCCGCGCCAGACTTAACGAACTCGGGCCGCAGGATTTCCCAGCCCTGTTCATCACCAAGTCCGGCGACGCCCTGGTGCTGGAGCGGTTCGGCCAGAATTCCTTGCCCGGGTTCGACGGGGCAACGCGCACCCGTCGGCCCATCGCCCGTGACCGGCGTGCTGGGCGGGTGCATGTCTTCACCGCCGCCGAACCGATGGCGGATGCCGCGCCGCCGGCGGAACCGCTTGCCTTCCTCCGGTCGGTGCTGCGGGGTCGGCTGCGTGTCCTGGGTGCTTTGGCGCTGGTTCAGGGAGCCCTGGCGCTGGCCGCGCCGTTGTTGCTGCTGGTGGCGCTCGACGATGCCGTGCCCTCGGCGGCCTTGCCCATGATTCTATTCTTCGCCGGGGCGGCGGCGTTGGCCGTGGTGGTTGAGATTCCATTCCGTACCTGGCGGGACCGCATGGCCGCTCCCGTGGCGACGGCGGCGGCGGGCCTTGCCCTGGGTGCCCTGACGCGGACCCTGTTCCTGCCGCCGGAAACCTTGAAGGACACCACGGCGGGCGCGCGGCGCAGCCGCTTCGATGATTTTCACGCAGGCGGTGCCGAGCCGCCGGTGCGGCTGGTGCGGGCCGCACTCGGCCTGCCGGCCGCGGCAATCGCCCTTGCCGCCGTGGCATATCTTGCGGGCGCATTGGTTGCCGTCCCCGCCGTCGGTGTCTTCGCCATCGCCGTCACGGGCTGGGTGTTGAAGGAGGGCGTGCGCAGCGCGACGGCACGGGCCGTTGGTGCGGCCGGAGAATCCGCCCAAAACTGGTTTGAGTCCGTTCGTGTCCGTGCCGACGCGATCGCGGCCGGCTGCGAGGACGCCGTCGCCCGGCGGATTGAGCGTGCCGCCGCCGAGGTGGCCCGTACCCGGCGCGATGCTGCCGACCGCATCCGCCGTGTTGCTTTGGTCGGACGTTGGATCGCAGGTGCCACCGTTGCCGCGACAGCAGCGGCCGGGGCCTACCTGAGCCTTTCCGATGGTCTGAGCCAGGGGGCCTTGGCGGCGTCTGTCCTGTTGACGGCGGCGGCCCTTCGCGCGGTCGCCGGCGTGACGGACGAGGCCGGCAACGCCGCGCGCTTGTGGTGCGGCCTGACCCAGGCAGGACGTCTGCATGCGATCCGGGCCGAGCGCAGCGCCGCCCGGCCGTCGCTACCGCCACGCACCTTGGCCGGGCATGTTGATGTCAGCGGTCTGTCGACGGCGTCCACGGGCGGCATCGAAATGCCGCTCGACGATGTGTCGCTTTATGCCGATCCCGGCGAGGTCGTCGCCGTTGTCGGTGACTATCAGTCGGGCAAGTCGGCGTTGTTACGAGTGCTGGCCGGACTGGCGCCCGCCGCCGCCGGACACGCCCGCTTGGACGGCGTCGAAACGGGCCTGTTCGATCCCGTGCAGTTGCGCCAGTCCGTCGCCTATGTGCCGGAACTGCCGGAATTTCTGCCGCTCAGCATTGAGGACAATTTGCGGCTGATGAACCCGGTCGCCTCGGAGGCGGATATCCAATCCGCCTGCAATCTCGCCGGTGTGATGGAGGACATCCGCGTGTTGGAAACGGGTGTCGGCGGGAACCGGCGGTTCGGCCTGGCCGTCAATATGGGATTGATCGACCGCGATCCGCAGCCGGGGTTCCTGAAACGGGTCGCGCTGGCCCGCGGCTATTTGCGCCACAGCGGCCTGCTGTTGCTCGACGGGCCGGAACGCCATTTAGACCCGGAAGGCGAACAGGCCCTGTTGCGTGCCATCGAGGAATTACGCGGCACCACGACCGTGATCGTCGCCACGGATCGGCCGCAGATCATCCGTCTGGCCGACCGGGTGATCTGGCTGGAAGGTGGGCGGACTCACGCCGAGGGACCATCGTCGGCGGTCCTGGAACAGCTTTACGCGGAAGGGAGGGTCGGACAGACTTTGGCCGAACGATGACCCAGCCCGGCACCACCCCGTCCTATACCACCGAAACCCAGGCACCCGCCCAGGGGCAGCCGGCCCTTGTCGTGCTGGAAGACGGCACGGCGTCGGCGGGTGAAGGCCGCCGCCGTCTGTGGTCGCGAGGCATGATCGCGGGGCTTGTTGTTCTTGTCGCTGCCGTGGGAATTTGGGCGGCGTTCGCCGAGGTTCAGGAAACGGTCGAGGCCGAGGGCGCCGTCGTGCCCGCCGGTCAGGTGCGCGCGGT
>DNMS01000401.1:0-704 GCA_003488105.1 Rhodospirillaceae bacterium | reverse complement strand
GAGCAGGCGCGGATCGAGGAAGCGGCGCTTGCCCTCAAGGCCGAACGCCTGCGCGCCATCGGTGACGGCCGCGAGCCCAATTTCGGTTTTGCCGACCCCAAGTTCCAATCCCTCGTGCAGGACCAATGGGCCGTCTACAACGGCTATCAGCGCGCCCAGGAAAACCGCCGCATCATCCTGGAATCGCGCATTCAACAGCGTCAGTCAGACCTCGACCGTCTGAAGGGCGAGGATGAAACCTTGACCCGAAAAGCACAGATCCTGGCCGAGGAACTGGCCATGCGGGAAGAACTGTTCCGCAAGGGCCTGAGCCCCAAGATTCTGTTGCTCAACGTGCGCCGTCAGGTTGCCGACGTGCGCGGCGACATGGCCACGGTCATCACCCGCCGCGAGAAACTGACACAGGCGGTCGAGGAGGCGAAGACGGAACTCGACGCCCTGGAAAGCCAAAGCCGTGAGGAAGCCCTGGCCGAATTCGGCCTTGTCACGGCCAAGCTTGCCCAGGCCTCGGAAGAAGTGAAGCAACTGGCGGCGCGTGTTGCCGCCTTCGACATCCATGCCCCCGTGAGGGGATTCGTGAAGGGCATTGGCGGCTATGCCAAGGACCGTATCGTGCCGGCAGGGGCAACGGTCATGGAAATCGTGCCCGTCGACGAAGACCTGATCGCCGAGGTCCGCCTGGCCCCCCGCGACATCAGCCGCGT
>DNMS01000135.1 GCA_003488105.1 Rhodospirillaceae bacterium | reverse complement strand
CACCCCCGAGGCCTATCCAGTACATCCGAGTCTCCCTCCGGGCGCCGCCGGTCGGCGGCCCGCCCCGCACCACGAAAAATCCGAGGATTCCGATGGCCTACGTCATTCCCCAGCCGCCCCAGTCATTCCTGCCCGTCGCCGGTACGGACGACCAGTTCCCCGTGCGCCGCGTCTATTGCGTGGGCCGCAACTTCGCCGAACACGCCATCGAAATGGGCCATGACCCGGATCGCGAGCCGCCGTTCTTTTTCATGAAATGCCCCGACAACCTGATGGTCGGCGGTGGCGACTGGCCCTATCCGGTCGCTTCGAACGACGTCCATTGGGAACTGGAGATGGTTCTTGGTCTGAAATCGGGCGGCACGAACATTCCGGCGGCGCAGGCGCTCGACCATGTTTTCGGCTATGCCGTGGGCCTGGACATGACGCGCCGCGACCTGCAGGGCGAAGCCAAGAAAATGGGCCGCCCCTGGGACGTCGGCAAGGCATTCGACCTGGCCGCCCCTTGCACGGCGATCCATCCCGCCGACAAGACCGGCCACCCGACCGCCGGGCGCATCTGGCTGGAGCGCAACGGCGAGGTTCGCCAGGACGGCGACCTGAACCAGATGATCTGGAAAATCCCGGAAATGATCGAATATCTGTCGGGCCTGTTCACCCTGGCCCCGGGCGACCTGATCTTCACCGGCACACCCGCCGGTGTCGGCGCCGTGCAGCGCGGCGATGTGCTGAAGGGCGGAGTCGAGGGCGTGGATGAGTTGACCATCAAGGTCGTCTAACATCCAGACAAGCCCGGCCGGCGGACCTCCCACCTGCCATCTATTTGCCCGATTCCCGCCCTCGCGCGGCCCAGGTTCCATGGTCTCCTTCTCTCCGCTTGGACGGAGAAAGGAGACCTCTTATGGAAACCATGAAAGCCCCCCTTGCTGCCTTCGCCGTGGCCCTGCCATTGACGCTCACGGCTTTGGCCGCCGAAGCCATGTTCGACCTGCGCGACCTGTTCTGGGCGTTCTAGGAAGCCTTCAGGTGGCTATTTTCCGGGCCGCTTGAGGGCCAGATACTGGGCCGCGATAGGCAACGCCTGATCTGCCTTCATGCCCGGCTTCATGCGCTCATCGTAGAGCATGCGCAACATCCAGCGGTCGGCCTCGGTCAGGTCGACGTGACGGCTGCTGTCCGAGAAAATCGAGAACGTCAACCCGTCAACGTCGTTGACCAACCCCATGAGTTGGGTGATTTCCTCGGTCACGCAGGCGCGCAGGAAGATCTTGGGGTCGACGCGCACGTTGCCGTACTGGACCTGGGTCACGATTTCCGCCGGGACCGCCGCGTAACCGAAGGTCAAGGCACCCGTCTTGTTGATGCGCAGGCGCCCGTGGCAGAACCCCAGGCGCAGCAGCTTTTCCGCGTCGGCGGCCTTATAGGCCCCCTTGGTGCGCTTTTCGATGACCGCCGGCAGCGATGCCTTGGGCCCGAAAAAAACCAGGACGTTGATGGGAATTTTGGACACGTTGGGGGCCAGGCGCTTTTCCAGACGCATGACCTCCGAATACACCAGTTTCACCGGATGCCCGGTTTCCTTGGCGAGATCGTCAAGCTGACGAACCACCAGTTCCTCGAACAAGGGCGGGTAGCCCTTGCCGATGATGGCGACGTTGATCGGGGCGACCCACTTGATGACGCGGGGAATGCGCTTTTCGTGCTCGGAGCCGAGTGCGACCCCGGCGAACGCCTTGATCAGATCCGTGTTGGAAACGTCGTCATCGGCCCGCGTGGCCGTGACGGCGGCGACCATCAGGACGCAGGCGATAATCAGAAGGCGTGCCGACAGAAAACGTGCTGGAAAGCGCATACCTCATCCTAACAAGGAAACGCCTAGCGCACCATGTCGTCGATCAGGAAACCCTGGAACATGGTGATGCCGCAGGCATGAGCGGTCTTGATCGCCAGTTCGTCGTCGACGCGCGCCATGACCAAGACCGTGCCGCGCTGCTGCAGGCTCTGGATCGTTTCCTTGAACTTGGGCAAGGAGTTTTCCGTGCCCGGCCGCCAAAACACCTTGGCCAGCTTGGCGCCCAGGCGCGGCAGGTCCATCACGCCCAGACTTTCCGGGATGATGGCGTCGATGGCGATGGTGCCGCCGTGCATTTCCACCAATGACCGCGAAATGGCAAGCCCCAGNNTCCATCACACCCAGGCTTTCCGGAATGATGGCGTCAATGGCAATGGTCCCACCATGCGAGGTGATCAATTCCGACGCTGTCTGGAACTGATCCCAGTTCTGCAGGATGTTTTCCGCGCGGAATTCCAGGACCAGGCTCGACAGCGCCTTCGCCCCCTTTTCCAGCAGGTTCTGGAACGAATGGGTGAACACGGTCTCCACGTTCAGGTTCAGAGACGCCTTGGAGCGCTCCGGATTGACCTCGTCGAAGCATTCGATGAGCATCTGATCCAAGGACCGGGTCAGGTGCTGGAATACTAGGCCGGCGCCACGGAAATCCACATTGGTCAGGATGTGCTGGCGGATCATCTCGACCGAAATGAAGTATTCCTTCATGACCGGCATGGGCGGCTTGCCCGGCGTGATGACGACCGTCGCCTGGGAGCGGATGAAGTTGTCCGTAAACGCCTTCTTGCCCATCTTGCGCATGCCGTCGCGCACGACCTGGATGTCGCTTTCGCGCAGCGGCCGGGTCTCGCCCGTGCCGACGCCGGCTTCCTTGGCACGATCATCGAAGGTTTCCAGAAACTTGATGGCGTTGCCGATGCGGCCCTGCAGATTGATGATGCGCAACATGCGCGACTGGTCGATCTGGCCGAAATATTCCGGGAAGTTCTGCTGAATGACGCGGATCAAATCGACCTTGAGCTCCGACGTCCATTCCATCTGGTTGTAGTCGTTGAGCTTCATCAGCAGCGCCGTGTCCGTGCTGGTCAGGCGATAGACTTCGGCACCGCGCCGCTCACGCGAACGCTCGTAGGATTCATCGGTCTTCTTGCGGAGCTGCTTGTCCTCTTCCTCGGTCATCCCGAGGGTGGAAAAACTGACGAGAATCAGATGGTTGGGCTCTTCCGTCCCGCCTTTCCAATTCTTCAGTCGCGTCAGCAGCTTAAGGTGCTCACCGCCACCTGGGCTTGAATCAGCCATGAAATTTCCGGTCCATTTTCGTCAATGGGCTTGATTTTGGTTCATACGATGTATTCGGAGCAAGAACAATGCCTGAACAAACCATCCATATCAGGTAGTTGATAAGACTGTCTTAATTGCCCCGCCGCGTTATATCAGCATTTCCTCGATATGCAGCCCCTGAAAGGCCGTGATTCCAACCTCGCGCCCGACCCGCAGCCCCAATTCGGAATCGACCCGGCACAGAACGACGATGCATCCCGCGTCCTGGGCCTGCTTGATGACCGAACGGTTGCGCGCCAGAGTCTCCATGCCGCTCTCGCGCCAGGGGATTTTCGCGATATTGGCATTGAAGCCGGCCAGGTTCAGCACCGCGAGCGACGCCGGATCGACAATATCGACGGCGATGGTGCCGCCCTGGGCACGCACGGCGGTTTGTGCCGCTTCGTACTTGCGCAGGTCGCGCAAGACGTCGGCCAGACGCAGTTCGACGATGACGTTGGACAGTTTGGCGGCACCATTCGCGGCCAGAAATTTCTGGAATGCCGCGCCGGCAACCGATTCCAAGGTCAGGTTAAGGGCGCACTTTCCACCTTCCGGGTTGTAGTGGCGGTACATGCCCAGCATCAGCGGATCCAAAGCCAGGGTCAGCTGCGGAAACAGGGGGTCAGATTCATGGATGCTGACGTTCTTGAGCGCGTCCGACCCCAGAATATCCATGCGTATGTAGTATTCCCGGGCAATCACCGTCGGCGGCTTACCTTCGGCGATCAGGGTGATCGACTGGCCCTGCACATAGGTTTCGGCGAATGCCTTGTCGCCGATCTTGGCATGGACGGCGCGCACGGCCTGGCTGTCGGCCGCGTTGAGCATCCGCATCCCGTCCGCCCCCGCGATCACGCCCTGTTCCTTGGCGCGCTCTTCGAACGCTTCGAGAAAACGGATGGCCCCGGCCATCTGGGTCGCCATGTCGATGGTGCGCACGATCTTCGTCTGGTCGACGCCGGCGACCTTGTCGGGCGCCTCCTCCTGCAGAATCTTGAACAGGCTCATCTTCAGTTCCTGGGGAACCTCCATCCTGTTCATTTCCGTCAAATTCGCGATGACCGCGATGTTGGTCGGCGACAACTGATACGCCCCGCCGCCCCGCACGCGGGCGACGCGGGTATGGATCTCGGCGATTTCGTCCATCAGATGATCGTCGTCCTCGGGCAGCCCCAGATCGGAAAGGTCGACCAGCAAAAGGGTGTTCACGTCCCCCTTCTTGCCCCCCATGGCCCGAAGTTTTTTGAGTAGATCGACGGCGTCCCCCGCCATGGATGAAGACCCAAATGCCATTTTGCGCGTCCGTTTCGTTCCTTGCGGGGCCGCTTTAAATACTGCCCTTCGCGACCGTCCCAGCGGTCAAAAGTTTGTCCACGTGATAACCCTGAAACAAATTGATGCCAAGGCTCTGGCCGATAGTGACGGCCTGTCCGTCATCGACATGGGCCAGCACCATGACCGTCCCGCCCTCCTGCATGGTGCGGATATCGTCTTTCGCCTGAAGATACGACTCCTCGGCGTCGCCCCGCCACATGACCTTGGCCATCTTGACCTTCAGGCGGTGCAGGTTGACCACGCCCAGTGTTTCCGGCAGCACGTTGTCGATGGCCACGGTGCCGCCCTTCTTGTGGATCAGCTCGCAGGCGGTCTGAAACTGGCTGAAATGCTGGAACATATTGTCCTGACGGAACTCGATGACCACGCCGGCCAAGCCGCCGTCACCCCCCTCGTGCAGGAAGTGATCAAAGGCGTTGGTGAACACGGTTTCCACATTCATGTTCAGTGATGCCTTGCTTCTGTCGCTGGCAATCGCGCCGATGCAGTACAATAGCGCCTGATCGAAGGTCAGGGTCAGCTGGTTGAACACGTTGCCGGTGCCACGGATATCAACCCCGCGCAGGATCGACTGCTTCAACAGGTCGACGCCGACATAATATTCGGTCATCACCGGCTGTACCGGTTTGCCCGGCACGATCCGGGCCGCGCTCTGCGAGCGGATGTAACGCTTGCCGAATTCGCGCGGGCCCAGCTTGCGCAGCGCGTCACGCAGCTTCTGGATGTCCTGCATGTTGAGCGGCCGTTCGCCGTTTTCGTCGCTGGCGGTCTCGCGGCGGCGATCGCCATAGGCGTCCAGAAACCGCTTGGCCGCGTCCAGGCGCGCGCCCAGATCGATAGGCCGGATCAGGCGGGCCTGGTCAATCTTGGAAAAATGTTCCGGCAGGTGCTGCTGGATGACCCGCATGATATCGACCTTGAGGTCCATCATCGCTTCCATGCGGTTGAATTCGGCGAGCTTGATCAGGATCGCCGTGTCCAGGTCGGACAGCTTGTACACATGTCCGCCGCGGGAATGGACGAAGGTGAGGAAGGCGCCCTCAAGCGCCTGCTGCACGCCAGCCTGCTGGTCGGGCATGCCAAGCGTGGTGAAGGATACCAGCAGCAGATGATTGACGTCGGATTCAGCCGCCGACCAATGGTCCAACGTTTCCATCAGGTCGTGAATCGTGCCGATCTTGCCGCCGGGATCGCCGTTTGCGCCCGCATTCAGGGTTTCCACGGTCCGCCTCCTCTGCGGGCATCCGCCGGTCCCCGTCCGGCAGCGCCGAGAGGCAGTATAGCCTTAAAATAAAAGCCTTCGCCAACAAGGCTTTAGTTATAGGTACCGGACCTGTCGTCCGGAGCCGTCAACCGCCGTCGCTTGGCAGCGGCAGAGAGACGGTCACCCGCAGTCCCCGCGGCGTCAGATTTTCCAGTCGAATGTCGCCGCCATGGGCGCGCACGATGTTGCGGGTGATCGCCAGACCCAACCCAACCCCGCCCGTTTCATGGCTGCGCGAGGTTTCCAGCCGGGTGAAGGGTTCGAACACACTGTCCTGGTCGGCTTCGGCAATTCCGGGGCCGTCGTCTTCGACCGTGATCAGGATTTCTCCGCTCCCCAGGCGCGCAGACAAACGCGCCCGCCCACCGTAATGAACCGCGTTCTGGGCCAGGTTGCGAATTGCCCGCTTAATCGCCGTCGGCTGGCAGGTCATGACGGCCGGCCCCGTCGGCTGAAAAGTCACGTCGAGCCCCATGTCGCCGAGTTCCTGGGCCACGTCACCGCACAGCGCCGCGATGTCCGTGGGCGCCGTCTGCCCCCCCGCCTGCTCGTCGCGGGCGAAGGCAAGCGTCGCCTCGGTGATGCGTTCCATCTCGTCCAGGATGTTGAGGATCTTCTGCTTGTTCTCCGCATCGTCTGTGATGAATTCGGCGCGCAGGCGCAGCGACGTCAGCGGCGTGCGCAGGTCATGGCTGATGGCGGCCAGCATGCGCGTGCGGTCGGCGACGAAGCGGTGCAGGCGTTCCTGCATGGTGTTGAAGGCGGCGGTCGTGCGGCGGATTTCGCCGGGCCCCCGGGGCGTCAGCGGCGGCGGCACGTCGCCGCGGCCAAGCGCATCGGCGGCGGCCGCCAGTTCGCGCAGCGGACGGGTCAGGCGCCGCACGATCAGGAAGCTGACGGCGGACACGGCCAGCACCATCAGCGCCATGGCGATCAGGGCGCGGATGCCCCACACACGGGGTGGCGGGGCGGCCCATTCCCCGTTCAGCCATTCACCGCCACCCAATGACACGGACAGCGCCAGGCCCACGGGGCGATGGGGCGGGGCATCCGCATCCGCCGCGGGCGACGTGGCGGTTTTGGCGTCCTCTCCATGCCACTTACGGTGCAGTCGGTGAATGAACGGGGGCATGGACAGCAGCCGGTGGTCGTCGTGATCGGCGACCATGATGAGAATCCGCCGCCGATCGTCGTCGCCCAGGCGGTCTGACAGGGAGCGGACATAATCATTATCGACCACCTCCGCCCGATCCGCCGGCACGGCATTGGTCGGCGCGATCCAGAACCGAACGCGGGTCGAGGTCGCCGCCGTCAAGATCGTCTCGGTCAGGGCCGCGTCGCGTTGCGTCCCCAGGCGGTCGAGCATCTGCACCAACGACGCCGCGCGCTGCATCACCTGTTCGCGTCGCGCGTTGGCAATATCCTCGCGGCGTTCCGACGTGAACACGACGAAGCTGACGACCTGGGCAACGGTGATCGCGACCAACAAGGACGCAATCAGCTGCGCCGCCAGGGACCGCGGCCAAGGCAATCTGAACGACCGCGCCGTCATGGCCGGACAATGTCGACAGGGGCGGCAAAGCTGTATCCGCCGCCCCAATGGGTCTTGATGTATTCGGGATTGCGCGCGTCGCGTTCAACCTTCTTGCGCAGGCGGCTGACCTGATTGTCGATGGCGCGGTCGAACAACTGCGCCGTGCGCCCGCGGGTCAGGTCCAACAACTGGTCGCGATTCAGAACCCGGCCCGGATGGCGCACGAACACCCCCAACAGAAGGCTTTCCCCCGTCGACAGGGCGATGGGATCGCCCCCGGGGCCGCTCAACACCTGGGCGCCCGGGTCGAAGGTCCAGGGGCCGAAGCGATAGCAGGTGCCCGGCGCCTCGGCCTCGACCGGCGGCATGGCGCCGGCGCGGCGCAGCACCGCCTTGATGCGGGCCAGCAGTTCACGCGGATTGAACGGCTTGGTCACGTAATCGTCGGCGCCCATCTCCAAGCCGATGATGCGGTCCGTATCGTCGGCCATGGCGGTCAGCAAAATCACCGGCAGGGATGTGGTGGCGCGCAAGTGACGGCACAGCGACAGACCGTCCTCGCCCGGCATCATAATGTCCAGAACCACCAGGTCGATGGCGCTGCTATCCAACACCTGACGCGCCGATTGGGCGCGGTCGGCCGTGGTCACCCGATAGCCGTGCTCTTTCAGATAGCGCGCCAGGGCGTCCCGGATGTCCGGATGGTCGTCGACGACCAGGATGTGTTCGCTGTCAGCCATGATCTCATTCTTTCCAGGACGCCACTATGCCAAAGGCCCGCGGGGCGGCGGGCAAAAATTTGTAACCAACTGTGTCACCCTGCCAACCCGCCACGTTTTGCGACAATAGCCGCGTTTTCCGCCATATTTGAGCGACGTTTGCAGGGTCTCTTGGGGGCATCGAAAGCCACGAAACAAGGAGACAATCGATGGCACGCACCCACCGTATGAAGACCCACACCAAGATCGTCCTCGGCGCCCTGGTCGCGGCCATGGCAATCGGCACCACCGCCGTCGCGGTCCAAGCCGGTTCCCGTGGTCACCACGGCAAATCCTTCGACCGTGCCGAACACCTGTTCGAACGCTATGACACCAACCAGGACGGCAAGATCACCAAGGACGAGATCGCATCCGCCCGCAAGGCGTCCATCACCAAGTACGATGCCGACAAGAATGGTCAGTTGTCGCTGGACGAATTCCAGGGCCTGTTCAACGAGATCATGCGTCATCGCATGGTCCGCATGTTCCAGAAACTTGACCGTGACGGCGACGCCAAGGTTTCGGAAGCCGAGATCGCCCGCCGGGTCGACCGCATGATGGCGCACCTCGACCGGAACGACGACGGCGAGATCGAACGCGGCGAACTGAAGCGTAAGCACAAGGGTCATGATCGTGACCACGACCGCGACGAACGCGGCCATCACGGCGAGCGCAGATAACCTTCCCCAGCCGCCGCCCGCCCCAGCGGCGGCACCATGGAAACGCCGCGTCCCCACCAAAAGGGCGCGGCGTTTTCTGTGCGCTTAATCCGAATCCATCCAGATCGTGAACGGCCCGTCGTTGGTCAGGGTCACCCGCATGTGCGACCGGAACCGGCCGGTCGCCACATCGACGCCTTCGGCCTTGAGATGATCCACGAAGGCGAGATACAGGCGTTCCGCCGTTTGCGGATCGGCGGCCCCCGAAAACCCGGGACGATTACCCCGCTTCCAATCGGCGGCCAGGGTGAACTGGCTGATCACCAGGGCTTGGCCACCCACGTCCTGCACGGACAGATTGGTCTTGCCCTGAGCATCCTCGAACATCCGCATGTTGGCGACCTTGCGCGCGAAATACTGCACGGTTTCGTCCGTGTCCCCGGGTTCGGCGCAGACCAGGACCACCAACCCGGGGCCGATCGCGGCCAGGGGTGCTTCCGCGCCCGCATCATCGACCAGGGAAACCCCGGCCGCCGTCACCCGTTGCAGCAATGCCCGCATGTGCGCCTCCATTTCCTGATGCGAACTATGCGGCGGCGAATTTCCATGGGCAAGCGGCAGGCGGTTGATTTCCCCCCTGCCAGCGGGTTAAGTGGGGCCAACAACGACACCATCGGTTGGGAGCCGACTTCATGAAGTTCTTCGTCGACACGGCGGACGTCGCCGACATCAAGCGCCTGAACGACACCGGCCTGGTGGACGGCGTGACCACCAACCCGTCCCTGATCGCCAAGTCAGGGCGTGACTTCATCGAGGTCGTGAAGGAAATCTGCGCCCTGGTCGACGGCCCGGTGTCGGCCGAAGTCACGGCGACGGATGCCGCCGGGATGATCGAGGAAGGCCGCAAACTGGCCAAGGTTGCCAAGAACGTGGCGGTCAAGGTGCCCTTGACCGAAGCCGGGCTGACCGCCTGCAAGACGTTGAGCCAGGCCGGCACGCCGGTCAACGTGACGCTGTGCTTTTCCGCGGCCCAGGCATTGCTGGCGGCCAAGGCGGGGGCGGCCTTCATCTCGCCCTTCGTCGGCAGGCTCGACGACATCGGCCAGGACGGCATGAGCCTGATCGGTGAGATCGCCGAGATCTATTCCAACTACGACTTCCAGACGGAAATCCTGGTCGCCTCCGTGCGCTCGCCGCAGCACGTTGTCGACGCGGCCCGCATCGGCGCCGACGTCTGCACCCTGCCGCCGGGAGTGATCTGGCAGTTGTTCAAGCATCCGCTGACGGACAAGGGCCTGGAAGCATTCCTGAAGGACTGGGAAAAGACCGGCCAGTCCATCCTTTGATCCGGTTGCCCGGGGTCGGCGCGCGTCAGGAGTTGGCGGACATTTTCGTTTCGCCGTCGGCGTTCAGCGCCCGGCAATAGATATCAGCCCAGGTTTTCCGGTCTTCCACATAGTTCGAATAAGACACGACCCTGTCGATGGCCTTGCCGTCTTCGGACATGGGGACGCGCACCGCAACCTGGATGTCGGTCTTCCAAGGGTTATAGGGCGTGAGCATATGGACGAAGATCAGCGGCCGGCGCGCCGCCGCCACCATCTCGTACTGACGCTGGCCCATGCGGGCCATCGCCGAGGCGGAAATGTCGGAAACCTTCCGGCCGGTCATGTCGACACCCTTCAGGGCCGTATGGCCGGTCCCCCAGAACCGATAGGTGAACGACCCATCCGCCCCGTTGATGTCAACCACGGCCATGTAGGGAATGATGTCAGCCGGCAATTCGTGGAGTTTGAAATCGGACCAACGGGGCAGCGCCCGGCCAGCCTGCAGGGCACGGCAATGGTCAAGGAACGCCACCGATTTGGTTGAGCGCGCCTCGCCAGGCTCGACCACGGCGAAAACACACTCCTTATCTGCCAAAGAATCATCCACGGTATTTCGGCCTCAGACGCACACATATGATCATATGACGAGCCCATACTACCTGCCCTGCCTTGCAGGCCCCTGACGACTGGCACCGTGAATAATAAAAACTGGTGCTGGCAATGACTTCATGGGCGGGGATAATGGGACATTGATCCATCAGTATTGAGATCGCCGTTCATGGGCCGTAAGCCCCAACAAGAAACATCCGATTCCGCTGGCACTTTTGCCGGAGAGACCGCGCGCCTGGCGCGCGCCTTTTCGCGACGCACCTTACTGGGAAATGGCGCCGCCCTTGTCGCCGGCGGCATCGGGATGGCCGTCGCGCCGATGCTGATCCGCCCCGCCAACGCCAAGGGCGAAACGGTCAACGTCCTGACCTGGACCGGCTACGTCCCCGCCCGCTTCGCCAAGACCTTCAAGAAGAAAACGGGCATCACCGCCAACATCACCACCGTCGGCTCCAACGAGGAAATGCTGACCCAGGTCACCGCGACCCACGGCCGCGCCTGGGACGTGATTTCCCCCTCCGCCCATCGCAAGAGCCAGTGGCTGGCCCTCAACATGACCCAGGCCTGGGACATGAAGAAGATCCCGAATCTGGCCAACGTGCAGCCGGCGTTCCTCAAGATTTCCGAAAACTGGTCCTGGAACAAGGGCCAGCATCACCTGCCCCATATCTGGGGGACGGAAGGCATCGCCTGGCGCTCGGACCGCTTCATGGGCGTCTACGGCAACCTGTCCCTGGCCGACCTGTGGCTGCCGGAAATGAAGGGCTTGGTCCAGGGTCGGGCTCATTCCCTGATGTCCGGGATCGGGCGCATGCTGGCCGAACAGGGGAAACTGCCGCCGCTGCAGGATGCCTACAAGGATGAGGGTGCCATGCGCAGCATCTGGAGTGACATCCTGAAATTCGCCATCAAGCACAAGCCCTGGCTGCGGGCACTCTGGCACGACCACGAAAGCCAGAAGACCAACTTCACCCGCAACGGCGTGATCATCGGCCAGACCTGGGACGGCCCGGCCATCGAACTGGCCAAGGCCGGCCAGCCGATCTCCTACATGGCGCCGAAGGAAGGGGCCTTTGCCTGGATGGACGGGGTGTCATTGACGGCGGCGGCCAAGAACGTCGATGCCGCCCATGCCTTTGTCGATACGCTTTACACCGCCCGCGCCGGCGCGCAGATGAGCAACGCCTCGGGCTATAACTCCGTGGTCCAGGGGGTCGAAGGCCTGTTGACCAAGAAGGCCCGTCAGGCGTTTCAGGACGCCTATCCGGGGGATGCGCTGGAGAAGCTGTGGTGGTGGCCGGACGAGCCCGTGTGGTTCGCGGGCCTGCGCAACGCCTACCGCGACCGCTATCTGGCGGCGAAATAAAAAAGCCGGGACCGCATCGCGGCCCCGGCCTTTAATTCCACACTCCGATCCGGATCAGAGCTCTTCAAGCGCTTCCCTGAGCAGGCCGATCATCGCATCGATGTCGGACTCATTGGCGACGAACGCCGGTGCCACGACGCCGCAATCGCCCGTGAACTTCACGTGCAGGCCGCGCCAGAACAGGTCCTTCTGGAATTGCGTTCCGAGCGCACCCGGGTTGCCCTTGGGCTTCAGTTCGATCGCCCCGATCATGCCGTAGCCGCGGATATCGGCCAGACAGTCGAGCCCTTCGAGGGAATACAGCGCCTTCTGGAAATAATCGACCATGCCGGCCGCCTTCGCGAAGGTGTTGTCGGCCTCATAGATCTTCTGCACGGCGACGCCGGCGGCGCAGGCCGCCGGATGCGACGAATAAGTATAGCCGTGGAACAGCTCGATGGCGTTCTCCGGCGCCGCGTTGATGATGGTCTCGTAGATCTCGTCCTTCACGGCGATGGCGCCCATGGGCTGACAGCCGTTGGTGATCGCCTTGGCCATGGTCATCATATCCGGCGTGACGCCGAAGGCCTGGGCCGCGAACGGTGCCCCCGTGCGGCCGAAACCGGTGATGACTTCGTCGAACACCAAAAGGATGCCGTGGGCGTCGCAGATTTCGCGCAACCGTTCCAGGTATCCCTTGGGCGGCACCAGGCAACCCGTCGACCCGGCGATGGGTTCGACGAAGCAGGCGGCGATGGTCGACCCGCCGACGTTCTCGCAGATACGCTGCAGGTCGTCGGCAAGCTCGGCACCCGTTTCCGGCTGACCCCGGGTGAAGGCATGCTTGGGGTCCCAGGTATGGCGCATGTGCACGACGCCCGGCATGGTG
>DNMS01000355.1:3434-3985 GCA_003488105.1 Rhodospirillaceae bacterium | reverse complement strand
CTGGTGGTGATACATGCAAAGGGCGGCGTCATAGCCCTGCCGCGCGCGCGGGCTGAACAGGGTGTCCGGCGGGGCGGGGCCGGTCGCGTCGATACCCTCGGCGCGAAGCAATGCCACGGCCGGGGCGACAATGTCGCGGTCTTCGGTGCCAAGCGCGCCGTCTTCGCCGCCATGGGGGTTCAAGCCGGCGACGGCCAGACGTGGCTTGGCGATACCGAAATCGCGCATGAGCGCCGCCGCCGTGATGCGGCCTTTGGCGACAATGGCCTGGGTGGTGAGACCCGCAACCGCGTCACGCAGGCTGATATGAACAGTCACCGGAACGGCGCGCAGGGCGTCGCAGGCGAGCATCATCACCGGCTCCTCCCCGCCGCAGAGTTCGGCGATATACTCCGTATGTCCCGGATGCTTGAAACCGGCGGCATAGAGGACGGATTTCTGGATCGGATTGGTGACAAGGCCCGCAGCGGCGCCGTCGAGCGACAGGTGCACGGCGCGCTCGATGGCATGAACGACGGCACCGGCATTCGCAGGATCGGGCGTGCCGGGGG
>DNMS01000355.1:0-3315 GCA_003488105.1 Rhodospirillaceae bacterium | reverse complement strand
CGGGCGCGGGCAGGCGCTCCGCCAGGACGGGCAGGGTGCGCTCGAACAGGGCGGCGGCCTCGCCCGGGTCGGTGATTTCTTCAACCGGGATGTCGATCCCCAGATGACTTGCGAGGGCGCGCAGGCGGTCCGGATCGTCGATCGTGAAAAACGGCCCTGTGCGATCACGTGCCGAGATCCAGGCGCGCAGAGTCAATTCACCACCGACCCCGGCGGGCTCGCCCATGGTCAGGGCGAGCGGGCGAAGGGCGGTCGCCGCGGTCGTGGCCATGTCTATCGCCGTTCGATGAAGGCGTTTCGCCGAAGGTCGCGCAGAAACTGTCGTGCGGCCAGATCGAGCCGGTCATTGACCAGCCGGTTGCGTACCTGTGCCCGCAGTTGCGCCTGGGCGTTTTCCGAAACGCGCTCGCAAACCATGAACAGCATGAACGCGCCGGGTACCTTGATGACCTCGCTGGGCTTGCCGTCGGGCAGGTCCTTGATGGCGTCCCGTACCAGGGGTGATAACTGGCTGGTGCGGAGACGCAAAGTGTCAGAAGTCAGCCCGCCGGCGACCGTTTTCGGCGTCGCCGCCATGGTGGCGCAATTGTCGGCGCGCAGGCGCAAACGTTTCGCTAGGTCGCGTTTCCCCTCCAACTCGCTGGCCGGGCCGGTGTCCGAGACCGGGATCATCAATTGTTGCAGCACGATGCTGGGGTCGACAGTGGGGCCGGCTGCGCCCTGGGACACGCGCTGATCCCGCAGCCAATAGATTGCCCAGCCGGCGGCGGTGCGGATGGGCGGGGAAAAATCTCCGGTCTTGACGGAGGAAAGGTCGCGCGAGACTTCCGGTGCCAGCGAATTCAGGGAGACCCAGCCCAGGTCGCCGCCGACGGCGGCGGTCGGGCTCTGCGAAAAGGTCGTGGCCATTGCCTGAAACGGCGTGCCGCCCTTCAGTTCGCCCAAAATCCTTTCGGCGACGGCCCGCACTTCTTCGTTTTTGGGCTGTTCGTCCACAGGTAGAAAAATTTCCGACAACAGGGCCACAGGCTTACCCTTTTCGGCTTCAAGGCGGGCAATTTCTTCATCCACCTCCTCGTCGGGGATCTGGGTCAAGGCCCGGAACCGTAATCGAAGGGCATCGTTCCACGCCAGATCGGCGCGGATCTGCTGGTAGAGCACGTCCTTCGAAAGGCTGAGGCTTTCCAACAGGTTGAGCATGCCGTTCGCGGGCATGCCACGGGCTTTCTCGAACCTTTGGACGGCGGTTTCGACGGCCTTGTCGGCGATCTCGATGCCGAGGGTTTTTGCTTCCTGGCGTTTCAGTTCCTCGTCGATCAGGGTATCGACGATTTTGGGCGCCAATTGTTGCGCCGTTTCGCGGGTGGCCGGCAGACCGGACATGGCGATGACGAGTTTCAGGCGCGCATGGAGATCGTATTCCGAGATCGGTGCGTTGTTCACCGTGGCGACGATGCCCATGCGTTGTGCCTGGGCCGGCGCCGACAGGCCGGCGGCAACCGCCAGCATCAGGACGGCGGCAAATCGGGCGACCAGGAAGAATGGGGCGGAGCGGAGTCCGGCGGAAGCAATCATGATCTGCGGTAATCGCATTTTAGAAGGTGATCTGTCCAAGGGTCTTTAACAGCAGGTTGATGGTAAAAGCGTCTGTTGGTTGCAGATCTCTGTCCTCGTAGAACGTCCGCGACAGGCGAGTTGTCACGATCAGGCACTCGTTTTCGAATATCAAGTCGCTGACGATGGTACGCATTTCATTGGCCGCCAAGTCACGGACGGCGCTGAAGTTGATGCGCCAGTCCCGCGATACTTGCGAGGATGCGGAGAACGACAATTCCTCACGGCCGGTGAACTCACTGCCCGCCGGTTCTTCAAAGAAGATATAGCCGACAGTTCCGCGTAGCAACGGGACACCGGCTCTGGCTTGTACCTGGTGGCGCCGGGCGGAGAACCCGTCCTTGGCGATCTGCGTGCGGTAGGCGAGATCAAGATAATTTGAAGGGTTTATGCGTGCGGTGGCGACGATGTCCGACAGGTCGTCTTCCAGGCCGCTGCCTTCGGAGAACGTGTCGTCGGTGTGGAATCGGTATGTCTGGCCGACGAGGAGAGAAAGCCCGAGGCCTGTCGGCCCGTACAGCCCCCATTTCAGGCCATAATTAACGCGGGTACCGCCTTCGACTCTGTCGATGCCGCCGAAGCGGTTCACGTCGAACAGGTTGGTGTCGTCGAATTCGAATTCCTGGCTGTCTTCATTCGGAATTTCCGCAGGGTTTCCGCCATTCGGGCTGGTGATGACGTTGATGATGGGCTCAAGTGTCTGGCTGGCTTTGCCCAACTGACTGATTAGCGGGAACCGCCAGTCGAGGGATGCATAGGGATAGATGCGTCCGGTCATGCCGGTGAAATCGGTGTCGTTCGCGCGGCTCACGTTATTGACGTGATAGGCGTCGGCCCATATTCCGGTGGAGAAGCTGAACAGGTTACCGATGGAATCGGAAAACCGCCGGTTCCACGAGGGGCGGAACGATAGACGCCGGGTGTCGTTGCCGCTTTCGTCGCGCGACACGGCCAGGATGCTGGCATCGACGTTGAAATTGCCGCCGAAGCGATCAGGCTCACCGACATGGCTGAATTCGACCAAGGGCAGGACAAGGGGGCTGTCGATGGAATCCGCGTCGGCGCGCTGGTCCTGGAAGGAGTAGGCATTCACCGCAAGGTAATTACGGCCGCGGAATCCTTCGGCGAAAACCCGGCTTTCCAGAACGGGCGGGCTGTCGAAGCCGAACCGGCGCAGGTAGGTGTCGTCCGTGGCCCGGTTGATGTCGAAACCGGCGCGCCATGTTTTGTTTATGTCCCAAATGCCTTCGGAGAACACGTGGCCGCGGAAATCCCCTTCGGAATCGTTGATGCCGCTGACCTGAGTGTCGAGCTTGCCGTTCATGAACCGCTTGCGGTAATCGAGCGTCAGCTGGAATCCCTCGGATTCGGAAAATGCCGGCGTTGCGGTGACGTCGGACGATTCGTCGAAGGGATAAAAATAGGGCAGCCGAGCCACGAACCCGAGATCGGATGATCCGCCAAATCCGGGTGCCAGGAATCCCGCCTTGCGCCGAATGCTGGGGTCGGGATGGATGAAATAGGGCGTATAGAGGACCGGATAGCCGTAAATTTCGAGCCAAGCATCCCGGTATTCGATCGTCTTGTTGCGCTTGTCGTGGATGACGCGGACGGCCTTGATCTGCCAGAGCGGCGGCGCGTCGGGGGATTCGGCGCATTGCGCGCAGGGCGTATAGACCCCTTTGCGCAATTCGGTGACGA
>DNMS01000154.1:1466-2868 GCA_003488105.1 Rhodospirillaceae bacterium | reverse complement strand
TGGTGGGTGCGCCCGGCAGCCTGTGCCCGCCGTGCTGGGACGCGGTCACGTTTTTAAGTGACCCCGCCTGTGCGTGCTGCGGCACACCCTTTGAATATGATGCCGGGGAGGGGACGCTGTGCGCCGCCTGCATCCGCCGCCCGCCGGTCTATGAGCGGGCCCGCGCGGTGCTGGTCTATGACGACGCCAGCCGGAGCATGATCCTGGGGTTCAAGCACGGCGACCGCACCGAGGCCGCCCCCGCTTTCGGGCGCTGGCTGGCCCGCGCCGGGGCGGACTTGCTCGCCGAGGCCGACATCATCGCCCCCGTGCCCCTGCATTGGACGCGGTTTTGGCGCCGGCGCTACAACCAGTCGGCCCTGCTGGCTCAGGCCGTGGCCCGTGGGGCGCTGACCGGTGGCCGGCATCTGCCGATGATACCGGATTTATTGGTCCGCCGCCGCCGCACGCCGTCCCAGGGCGGCCTGGGGGCGTCGGCGCGGGCGCGTAACGTGCGCGGCGCCTTCCGCCTGAAGCCTAAGTTCCAGGCACGGCTGCTGGGTGCCCGTGTGCTGCTGGTCGATGATGTGTTCACCACGGGGGCGACGGTCGAGGCCTGCGCCCGGGTTCTGTTGCGTGCCGGTGCCGGGGCGGTCGACGTGCTGACCCTGGCCCGGGTTGCGCGACCGCGCGCAGATTGATTTCAGCGGCCCTTTCCTAGGGGCGGTCGGGACCTATATAAGGGGACGGAATGATCCGCGTTTGAGTTCGGGACCCGCCATCGTGACCAAGAAAATCGAAATCTATACCAGCCCCTTCTGCCCCTATTGCCATGCGGCCAAACGCCTGCTGACCGCCAAGGGCGTGGCGTTTGAGGAAATCGACGTGATGATGGCACCCGCCAAGCGCAAGGAAATGTCGTCGCGGGCGGGGGGCGCGACCTCGGTTCCGCAGGTGTTCGTCGACGGCGATCACATCGGCGATTGCGACGGCATCCATCAACTCGACGCCAAGGGGGCCCTGGACGTCATCCTGGGTCTTGGTTAAGGCCGGATCATGAGCGCGACCTTCACCGCCGCCCTGGTGCAGACCAATTCGGGCAACGATCCCGCCGCCAATGGCGAGATGATCGTCGCCCGCATCAAGGAAGCCGCTGGCCTGGGCGCTGATTTCGTGATGTTCCCTGAGGTCGTGACCCTGGTCGAAACGGGGGCCAAGAACGTGGCCCCCAAGGTCACGTCCTTCGATACCGACCCCAACCTGCCCCGGTTCCGGGATGCCGCCCGTGAGGCCGGCGTATGGGTGCTGATCGGCTCCATGGTGGTCGAACACGAAACCCTGGACCGCAAGTTCGCCAACCGTTCGGTGCTGATTTCCGACAAAGGTGAGATCGTCGCGACCTACGACAAGATCCACATGTTCG
>DNMS01000154.1:1003-1255 GCA_003488105.1 Rhodospirillaceae bacterium | reverse complement strand
CACGCCCTGGGGCAAGCTGGGCCTGACCATCTGCTACGACATCCGCTTTCCGCATCTCTACCGGGGGCTGGCCCAGGCGGGGGCACAGATGATCGCCATTCCGGCGTCGTTCACCCGGCCCACGGGCCGGGCGCACTGGCATGTCCTGATGCGCGCGCGGGCGGTCGAGACGGGATGCTTCGTGTTCGCCCCGGCGCAGACCGGCGAACACATGGACGGACGCAAGACCTACGGACATTCCCTGGTGGTCGA
>DNMS01000154.1:369-677 GCA_003488105.1 Rhodospirillaceae bacterium | reverse complement strand
TGCCGTCCCTGACCCATGACCGTCCGTTCGACGGGGCCGCTGCATCGACCTAAGCGACCATTGGTCGGAAAAATCATCGTTTTGTTGCAGCGCGGCAGCGGTAGATCGGGTATACTCCTTGTCGATGAACCGGCCACACAACCGAATATTTAGGATTACCGTGCAAGAATTCAGGAATTTTCTGGCCGCCAGCGCCTTCGCGCTTGCGGCTTTTGTTGTCATCGGCCCCGCCCAGGCACAGTCGCCCGGGCCCTATATCTCTGGCGCGCTCGGGGTGACCCAGCCAAGCGACTGGGATATCACCGGCG
>DNMS01000154.1:0-223 GCA_003488105.1 Rhodospirillaceae bacterium | reverse complement strand
AGCGACTGGGATATCACCGGCGACGGCATCAATACGAAACAGGAATCCGACCTGGGCTTCGCCGGCGCCATTGCGCTGGGCACGACGTTCTCCGATAACTGGCGGGCCGAGGGCGAGTTGTCCTACAGCAACGCCAACGTGGATTCGTTCTCCGGCACCAATGGGTCGGGCGAAACCTCCATGTTCGGGCTGATGTTCAACGGTTATCTGGACATTCCGACCG
>DNMS01000016.1:12434-15531 GCA_003488105.1 Rhodospirillaceae bacterium | reverse complement strand
CCCCCGTGCCGGGTCACGCCGCCGCTGCGTCGGCGGTGGCGCGAACCACGGGAAAGTCGATGTCCGTTCCGACGATATGGTTGAAGTAATTGGTCAGCAGGTTGACCCCGACATGGGCCACGATCTCGACAATTTCGCCGTCGCCGAAGCCCGCATCACGCAGGGCCTGAACATCGGCGTCGGCCACCAAACCGCGGGCCGTCACAGCCTTGCGCACGAAGGTCAGGGCCGCCTGCACCTGGGCATCCTCGGACTGACCGGCAAGATTGCGGGTCAACTCGTCCTCGGCGACGCCGGTCATCTTGCCGATGGCCGTGTGCGCCGAGGCGCAATAATCACAAGTGTTGGCACCGGCGATGGCCAGAGCGATCTGCTCGCGCAGGCGGGCGTTGAGAAGGCCGCCGCCGAGCGATTTGTTGAGAGCAAGGTAGCCCTCGAGGACCTTCGGCGACTGGGCGAAGGTGGCGAAGATGTTCGGCACCATGCCGATGGAGGCCTTGACGCCGTCCAGCAGGACCTTGGCGTCGCCGGTTGCATCGGCGGGGTTCACGGGTTGAATTCTGGGCATGTGCGTAACTCCTTTTGCGGTGTCGGTTTAAGGATGGAGACCGATCTGTCTCCTTGGTGACGCAC
This sequence comes from Rhodospirillaceae bacterium, assembly GCA_003488105.1. The sequence goes on along the minus strand of DNMS01000016.1, from coordinate 14,898 downwards.
TAGGTAACCGATCTGTCTCCTTTTGCAAAACAAAAAATCGAACAATCACACCTTCGTGAACTCAATCCCTATGTTTTATCATTGTTAATATGGCGATTATGACGATTTGCACGGGCTTCCTTCTCCATGTAATATGGAGACAAATCAGTATCTAATCGGTGCAATGATGAGTGACTCTCAAAGACGCGAACAGCTGATCGACACGGCCATCGAGTTGTTCGCCAAACACGGCTTTCACGCGACGGGCATCGACCGGATCCTGGCCGTCTCGGGCGTGTCCAAGAAAACGCTGTACCGTCACTTCCGGTCCAAGGACGAGTTGATCCTGGCCGCACTCCGCAAATACGACGGCCTGTTCCGCAACAACTTCATGCGGTCGGTCGAAAGCCGCGCCACGGCCCCTAGGGATCGCCTGCTGGCCCTGTTCGACGTCGCCCGCGACTGGTTCGAGGACAATTCGTTCTATGGCTGCATGTTCATCAATGCGGTCGGCGAATTTTCCGACCCGGATACCCCCGTGCGGCACCAGTGCAAGGCGTTCAAATCCATGATCCGCGATTATATCGAGCAACAGTGCCGAGGCATGGGGGCGCCCGACCCGACCGGCTTGGCCGAGGAACTGGCCATGGTGCTGGAGGGCGCGACCGTCACCGCCCAAGTGTCGCAAAACCGCGCGCGCGCGGCGGAAATCGCCAAAACGGCGGCCGTGGCATTAATCGATAAAGCGATGGAGGGGGCAGCCGACGGCTGACGGCCCGTCAGTGCGCGCGGCTGTATTCGACGCCCTGGGCGACGATCCAGCGCAGTTCTTCCTTCATCAGGTCGACGTGGCGCGACGAGTCGGCGCGCAACAGGGCCTGAATAATCGCCGTCTGCACCGGCGCCGGCATTTCGTGGAAGTTTTCCAGCATCAGGAACTTGACGCTGGGCCGCACTGTTTCAGACATCAGCAAGCTGATCACCAGCTTCTTGCGGATGTCGTTGCGCATGTTGCCGGCTTCGGTCAGTTGGAAGAATTCCTGCACGAAGTAACGGGGCGACACACTGCCGTCCATGAGGTTGTGCAGGTTCTGACGGAGTGCCGTGGTGTATTCGGCCCGCGTGCGCACGATGAAGCGCGAGGTTTCGCGGCGCAGCTTGGCGATGGCGTTGGGGTCGAACGCGCTTTCCGTAATCAGCGAAATCGCGTTCTTGACCGCTTCGTGCTTGGAGATGTCGCCGACAATCTCAAACATGCCGGAGATCAACCGCGTCTTGCGGCCAAGCGGCGACAGGCGTGCCACGGCAGCCAGGGCCATCGGGGCCTCCGGGTCGCGGGCCGATACCAGGGCCAACGGCAGCGGGTCTTCGAGACCGCCCAGATCAATGGTTGAATTCAGGAAATTCTCTGGCGCCAGGAACTTGTCGCCATCGGACGGAACAACCAGCGGCTCCCGCTTTTTATAGCGGGTCTTGATGTCCAGCGCGGTCTTGACGCCTTCTTCCGTCAATCCGAACAGTTTGTCGCTCATTCTTCCCTCGTCTTACCCCATGGCACCCTGTGCGGGCCCCTTTCGCCTGCGGTCCCCCGACCGCATTGGTCGGCGTCAGGTTGCGGCCACGCCCAAATGCCCGATATCCGCGGTCCGGCCGCGTTCCACGCCCACGAACCGTGTATCCGTGAACACCTTACGATTTCGCCAGTTCAGGAACAAGCGCAGGCCGGATTCCATATGCGCGCGGTCGAAACCGCAATTGAAGGCCTGCTGCTGCTGAAGATTATCGCGCGCCCGCACGGTGCGGATCTGGCCCGCCGCCGGCAGCTCTGGAAACATCGAGGCAGTGACGGCAGCCTCGCTGCCCTTGCGTTCGACCAACGAGTCGAGGATCAGCGTCAAAAACGCGATCAGTCGGGCCGGCATGCGGGCCTCGCCGCTGCGCCAGGCCGCCACGGACAACGGCGAGGTCTCAAGCGCCTCGGCCAAGTCGGTGTTGGAAACACCCAATTCCGTCAGTCCGCGAAACACCGGATATACATCCCTTTTTTCGGTCGTGCGTTCGGCGATGATGGTCATCTTCGGTTTCCTCGTCCCTAAGCGGTCGTTCCGCTTAGTTCTAAGGACCGAATGGTAAAAAAGTATTAACCTCGTTTCGTTTTGCACATGACGGCGGTCACACCATGAATATTAATTTTTTCTCCGATCATGCGCGCCGGGATTGACCTCGGCGGCACCAAGATCGAGGGGCTGGTGCTGGATCGCGCCGGGACCGCCGTCGCGTGCCGCCGCATTCCCGCGCCGCAAGGTGACTACCGCGCCACCGTCGCGGCCGTTCGCGGACTGGTCAATGACCTGGAGGCGATGGCAGGTGCGGTGATCACGCATGTCGGCGTCGGCATCCCCGGCACCCTGTCTCCGGCCACCGGCCTGATCAAGAACGCCAATTCGACCTGGTTGATCGACCATCCCTTCGACCGGGATTTGGA
>DNMS01000016.1:6643-12275 GCA_003488105.1 Rhodospirillaceae bacterium | reverse complement strand
TCGACCGGGATTTGGAAGACGCCCTGAGCCGCCCCGTGCGCCTGTCCAACGACGCCAATTGTTTCGCCGTGTCCGAATCCGCCGACGGCGCCGCCGAAGGGGCGGAGGTGGTGTTCGGCGTGATCCTGGGCACCGGCGTCGGCGGCGGCCTCGCCATCAATGGCCGCCCCGTCACAGGCCGGAACGCCATCGCCGGTGAATGGGGCCATAACCCCCTGCCCTGGCCCCGGGACGACGAACGTCCGGGACCGCGCTGTTACTGCGGTTTGGAAGGCTGCATTGAGACCTTTTTGTCAGGCCCCGCCCTGGCCCGCGACCATCTGGCCGCCAGCGGCGCGGATTTGGCGCCGCCGGCCATCGCCGCCCAGGCCGCCGCCGGGGATGACCGGGCCGAGGCCAGCCTGGCGCGCTACGAAAACCGCCTGGCGCGTGCGCTTGCCAGCGTCATCAACATTCTAGACCCGGACGTCATCGTTCTGGGCGGCGGGCTGTCGAACCTGGGACGATTGTACGCGAACGTGCCGCGTCTGTGGGGGCAATGGGTGTTTTCCGACGACGTCACGACGCGCCTGCTTCCGCCCCGTCACGGCGACGCCTCGGGTGTGCGTGGTGCTGCTTGGCTGTGGCCTTCGGAGATCAGCAGCCGCCTTTGATCCGCTCGATCTTGACCGGCGTCATGCGGATGGCGAAATCGCCGAAGGACTGGATGATCCGTTCGGCGACGCCGTCGGCACGGTAATCGACCTCAAGCTCGAACACCGGCGTGCTTTCGCCGGATTTCATGGAAAAGAACGCCGACTGATGGCGCCACACAGGTAACCCCGAAGGGAACCCGGCCTTTTTCAAAAGTGCGCGCGTCTTGTCGCTGCGGTCCTTCGGATTGACGATGTAAACGTTGGTGTCATAGGGGTTATCCAGGCTGCCGCCGTCGAACATGGGACGGGAAAAAACCTTCTCGCCGGCAAGCGCCGCCTTCAAGCTGGCCAGCAGGTGGGCCGTGGGAAACAGCGTGCCCTTGGGGAGGGGAATTTGTTTGGCGACATTGCCGGCGAAAGCCGCCTCGCCGCCCTTGCCGGGATCAAGCCGCGCCGTTCCCTTAAGGTCTTCCTCCAACCGCTCATTGCGCTTGTGCGTCATGCTGAAACCATAGTCGCGGCCGTCTTTCGATTCCCAGCTAGTGAAGCTCCAATCCGTGCGCACCGGCGTTTCCTCGCCATAGACCACGTCAAGTACGATGCGGCTTTCGGCGACCCAGCGCTCGCAGGCGTCGGTGAATTCATAGACCATGAGACCGCGCGCCGCCGTGGGGCCGACGCCTTCGCGGCTTTGGTTGAGCCTAATCTCGTAGGCCGCCCGGTGGCTGGTCAGTTTCGGCTCCGCCGCCCCTGCCGCCTTGGCCCCTTGCGTGACAGCCGCGCTCAGCCCCGCAAACATCAGCATCGCCACCCCGGCGACAAACACCGCGCGGCGGAACGCCGGCAGGTTCCGGCGACGGCTAGACCGTTGGATCGGCATGGCGATGTTTCTTCCCAAGAGCAATTCCGCAATGCCGAGACTAGGCTCCGAAACGCGCCCTGTCCATGGCCGCTGCGGCCGTTCCGCCCGGCAATTTATGCCCGCCAAGTCGGCAGGAATTGCCGGGCCGGACAGGTTTATGCCTAGTCATTTTTCGTTAAGCATATGAAAAACCGCCATCTGTCGGCTGGCCCGACTTTTGCGTTGAATTTCAGCGAGTAAATGGATGTGGCGAAGCCCACATGCCGACGATTTGGAGGCACTCATGACGGCGATAGAACAGACCCCGAAGCCTGTGTCAGAACGAAACGCGTTAAGGAGTGCTTCGGCCCGCTGCCGAACCGGCACCTGAACCGCGTTTCCGTACTGCCCACGGGATACCAGTGCCTTTGGCATGTCCGGGTCTCGACACCTTCTGTTTCTCGAACGGATCGCGTTCGGACGAAGAAGGAGCCTTGCTCATGGGAGCAGAACATCAGCCAATTTCGTATGTAGACCTGTTTTCAACACCCCCATCCCCCACCTCCCCGTTTTCGGGCCTGGGCAGCCCGTCACGCGAACTTGTTCCCCTGACCCCGATTTCACCACCCGACGCTTGTGAAAGCGAAGGACCAGCACAAGATGAAACACCCGAACCGACCCTGTTCAGCGTCCTGACGAGCGGTTTGTCCCTGCGCGACCTCACCCCCCGCCAGATGGCCGAGGTCAGCCTGGACCTCTACGCCGCCGGGGTAGTGACCTATGAAGATTATGAACTGCTGGCGTTCCAGCCCGAACTGCACCCCGACTACAACGACACCGTGGGTGCCCTGACCGGCGAGCCCGCCGGGCCCGACCGGCCCCGAGATTATGTCACGCAATGGGAGGATCGGCTGAATTTCGAGCGTCGTTATAATCCGCAGAACACCCGTCTCGTACGTAAGACCGAACATATCGTCAGCCTGTTGCTGACCCTGGACGGCCCACCCGACGGTTCCGGCCGGCCGATGGCGGCCTGAACAGCGCATCGCTTGAATGCCCCAGGCACGGCCGCTCTGCGGCGGGCCGGTGGGGCCTGCCGATATTTTTTAAAACCCGTGGAAACGGCTCTTAATGCTGAACGGTGAAGTGCGCCAAGCCGGGCCAATCCCGCGCGCTGAGCACGGCGCTGGCGTCGGCCTGCTCGGTCGGGCGCAACTTGGCGGCGACCGACCAATCCTTCGGTGATACGCGGATCGCCCAAGTATCGGCAATCCCCGCCCGCTTGATACGGCGGAATGCGCCGGTCCGTTCCTGTGCATCGAAGGGCCCGACAACGACACGATACACGTCGCGTCCATCGCGGCCGATCTTGCCGTGCAGAACCGCCGGCACGAGGGACCTGAAGGCCTGCATATGGCGCTTCGCCCGTTCGCTGCCGCGGAAGCTGCCGATCACGTAATAGAACCCTTCCTTGGGCTTGCCGTTTTCCACGACGGCCGACGGCAAGGCCGTGGCCTGCAAGGCGGCGGTCTGCAGGGCCGTGGCCTGCAAGGCGGCGGTCTGCAGGGCCGTGGCCGGGACCTGAACGACATCGGCCTTAGGCTGCGTAAAGCGGACGAACGGGCGTTCGGTGTTCTCCGTCACCGGCTGCAATGCCGCCAGGTCGATGTTGACGGCCACCGGCTGTTCGTTTCCGGGCGCAGGTTGAATGGCGGCATCGGAGGACATCGCCGCGGCCTGATCCAGGACAGGGGCCGTGTCCGCCTTGGCAATCTGGGCCTCGATGGTATCGAAGCCCGGGGCCGCCGGCAGGATGTCCTTGTCCGCCAAGGCCTTGATATCCTGGCCCGCGTCGGCCGTCATGACGTCCTTGCGGCCGTCGATGTCGCGGCAGACGACGTTGTCATCTTCAGTCACGGCGCGGTAAAGCGCGCAGTCCTTACTGGTCAGCGCCGACAGGCCGTGATCCGTGATGGATTTTTCCGTGGCAACGACCGAAATGATGTCGATGGCCCAGGATGCGACCTGGATGGGAACCGGCAGGGCGCATCCGCCCAATAGCGCGCACGCACCGACGACGATTACGGATTTCCGCATCTTAAACCCCCAGTAGGGCCACCGGCAGCCGCACCGGTAAACTCACCCCGTAAAAATGGTTCACCCTATCGTCGTTTCGCTCCCCGGCCGCCGCGGCCAACCGAAACGACTATTATTTATTAAGTCTTCTACCGATTCGTTATAACCGAAGGCGCGAATCGGGGGCCAGCTTTTTCTAGCCGTCTAACCTCTTTTTATTATTTACGAAATTTTAGGTAGTTGACGTCGAAAGACGTTCTATTCCTGAGATTCACCGCTGGCCTGGGGGCCTGCTTTCTTCGGCAGGGCCAGCTTAAGGTGCAGTTCCTTGAGCCGCTCATCCGGCACCAAAGAGGGTGCCCCCATGAGCAGATCCTGCGCCTGCTGGTTCATGGGGAAGGCGATGACCTCGCGGATGTTGGGTTCGTCGGCCAGCATCATGACGATGCGGTCGATACCCGGGGCGGAACCACCGTGCGGCGGAGCGCCGAACTGGAAGGCCCTGTACATGCCGCCGAATTCCGTTTCCACGGTTTCCTTGGAATAGCCCGCGATCTCGAACGCCTTGACCATGATATCCGGCTTGTGGTTCCGGATCGCGCCCGAGGACAGTTCGACCCCGTTGCACACGATGTCGTACTGAAAGGCCAGGATATCCAGGGGATCCATGGTTTCCAAGGCCTCTAGCCCGCCCTGGGGCATGGAGAACGGATTGTGCGAGAAATCGACGCGGCCCGTATCCTCGTTCAGCTCGTACATCGGATAGTCGACGATCCAGCAGAAATCGAAGCGGTCCTTGGCGATCAGGTCAAGGTCCTGGCCGATCTTGGTGCGCGCGGCCGAGGCAAAGGATGCGAACTCGCCCGGCACGCCGGCCACAAAGAACACGGCGTCGCCGTCGTTCAACCCCAGCGACGCCTTGAGCGCCGCGGTGCGGTCTTCACCGATATTCTTGGCGACGGGGCCCGCCCCCTCGCCGTCGCGGAAGAAGATGTAACCCAGGCCCGGCTGGCCCTGGCTCTGCGCCCAGGAATTCATGCGGTCGCAGAACGCCCGGCTGCCGCCGCCCGGCGCCGGAATGGCGTGGACGCGGACTTTGTCGTTCTTTTCGATCATGCCGGCGAACACCTTGAAGCCGGAACCGGCGAAGGTGTCGGTGACGTTCGACATTTCGATGGGGTTGCGCAGGTCCGGCTTGTCGTTGCCGTACTTGAGCATCGATTCCTTGTAGGGAATGCGCGGGAACGCCCCCTCGGTCACCTTGCGGCCGTTCGCGAATTCCTTGAACACGCCGGACAGAACGGGTTCCAGCGCCGCGAACACGTCTTCCTGAGTGACATAGGCCATTTCCAGATCGAGCTGATAGAACTCGCCGGGCGAACGGTCGGCCCGCGCGTCCTCGTCGCGGAAACAGGGGGCGATCTGGAAATATTTGTCGAAGCCGGACACCATGAGCAACTGCTTGAACTGCTGCGGCGCCTGCGGCAAGGCATAGAAATGACCCGGATGGTTGCGCGCCGGCACCAGATAATCGCGGGCCCCCTCGGGGGAAGACGCGGTCAGGATCGGGGTCTGGATTTCCAGGAAGCCCTGATCGACCATGCGGCGGCGGATCGACGAAATGACGTTGGAGCGCAGGATGATGTTAGCGTGCGGCTGTTCGCGGCGCAGGTCCAGAAAGCGATAGCGCAGGCGCGTTTCCTCGCCCAGGTCGGCATCGCCGAACACCTGAAGCGGCAGCATCTCGGCGGCACTTTCGACATGAAATTCATCAATGCGCACTTCGATGGCGCCCGTGGGGATTCCCGGGTTGATGGTTTCTTCCGACCGCTTGACCACAGGGCCGGTAATCGTCACCACGCTTTCCGGGCGCACACCCTCGACCGCCGGGAACAGGCCGCCGGACACGTCGATCACGCATTGCGTCAGGCCGTAATGGTCGCGCAGGTCGACGAACAGCAGGTTGCCGTGGTCGCGTTTGCGATGGACCCAGCCCGACAGGCGCACGGTGTCGCCGACGTTGTCTTCGCGCAATTGGCCACAGGTATGGGTGCGGTAAGGGTGCATTGGATTACTTCTC
>DNMS01000016.1:2408-6503 GCA_003488105.1 Rhodospirillaceae bacterium | reverse complement strand
CGCCGCCGACGTCCGGAACCGGCGGCCCAAACGTCCCGGGTTTCTAGGCGGTCGAACGGCGAAAATCCAGAGGGAATTTGCCGACCGGCCACCGCCTCAGATCGCCGCCCCCTCCCAAGCAGGACAGGTGATTTTCAGAAAAAGCTGCTATACTGCACCTGCGAACACGGCCAGCGACGGCCTGACACAAGATGTTAGGAGCCCCAATGATGACCACCACTTGGCGTACCGCCCTTCCCGTCCTGGCGCTTGGCGCCCTGATTGCCTTCTCCCCGTTCGTCACCGCCCAGCAGGCCAAAGCCGCGGGCAGCGACACGCCGACGACGTCGACCGACGATAAGGACAAAGACAACAAGGAAGGCAAGGCCCTTCGCGACATTCAGGAACTTCTGAAAAAGAGCCAGTTCGAACCGGCCCTGACGGCCCTGGTGCCCTATACGGCCCAATACCCCGACGACGCCGACGGCTGGAACCTGCGGGGCTATGCCTCGCGCAAGCTCGGCCATTACGACGTCGCCTTCGACTATTACGAACGCGCGCTGGCCATCGAGCCCAACCATAAGGGCGCGCTCGAATACATGGGCGAGCTTTACGTGGAAATGGGCCAGAAAGACACGGCCCGTGAGCTTCTGGCCCGGCTCGAAGGCCTGTGCCCGCAGGGCTGCACCGAAGTGGCCATGCTCAAGAGCTTCATCGACGGCATGAGCGAGACGGCGGAACGGCGTTGGTAGGCGCCATCACCCCCAAAACCTTCTAAACAGCATCGGGGGATCACACCAGGATGTCGATGCCGCCGTCCGGGTCCGGCAGACGAGCCGCCCGGCGGACCAGCCAGACCCCCAGGTAGATGAATGGCGTGTCTACCAGGGCGATGACCAGCTTGGCCAGATAGCTGGCGACGATGATCTTGAACACCACGTCCCAGGCCAGACCAAGCCCGAACCCCAGGAAGATCGAATTGACGATGCAGGTGTCGGCAAGCTGGCTGATCATGGTCGAGGCATTGTTGCGAAGCCACAGATGCTTGCCCCGCGTCACCCGCTTCCAGAAATGGAACAGCTTCACATCCAGCAACTGGGCCGCCAGATAGGCGGTCATCGACCCCAGGATCAGCATGCCCGGCAGAGTGAACACGCTTTCATAGGCCTGCTGCATCTGGGCCACGGTGTCGTAGTTGGCGTTTCCGGCAGGCCAGACGGGGGACCCGGGCACGACCAGGGCGATCTGGATCACGCCCAGGATCAGCACGCTCATGGCGAAGCCTGTGTAAACCATTAGATTGGCGCGGCGTTGGCCATAGACCTCGCAGACCACGTCGGTGATCAGAAAGGTCAAGGGATAGGTGATCAGCCCCGCCGTCAGGGTTACCGCTTCGCCGAACAGGCCGTCGGGGAAGGTCTCGGGAAAGGCCAGGAATAGCTTGCCTGCAAGAACGTTGGTCATCACCAGGACGACCACGAAGGCCGCCATCAGGATGCTGAATACGACTTCGGACCTGTCGCCCATCGCCCTTCCCCCAAAAGGTATGCTGGCCGCAGTCTAACCCTTTGCCTTGCGCGCCAGGAAGCCCCCAAGCATGGCCTGGGGCTCGCCCGTCTCGAAACTGTCGCCGAAGATGGGGATGGTCTGAGCGATGGCCTCGTCCGGGGTCAGGCTTTCCCACGACTGAATCAGGACCTTTTGCGTGCGGATCGCGTGCGGGCCGGATTCGACGATGGCCTGCACGGAGCGGTCGAGCACGGCGTCCAGGTCTTCCGGTTTGGTCAGGAATTCGACAAAGCCCCACTGATGGGCCGTGGCCGCGTCGATCATTTCCCCGGTCATCAGCAGCCAGCGGGTACGGCCCCATCCGACCAGATGCGGCAGCAACACCGCCTCGATCACGCTGGGCAGGCCGACCCGGACCTCGGGCATACCGAATTTGGCGTTATCGGCGGCGATACGGAAATCGCAGGCTGCCGCCAATTCCATGCCGCCGCCCAGGCAATAGCCGTTGATGCGCGCAATCACCGGCACCGGCAAATCCCGGATCGCCGCCATGACGCCGTGCAGGCGCGTAATGAAGGCCCGGGCCGACGTGGGGTCGAGCGCCGCCATCTCGCCGATGTCGGCGCCGCCGACGAACGACCGGTCGCCCGCCCCCGTGATCACCACGGCGCGCAGGTCCTGGTCGTTTGCCAAATCGCGCAGGGTCTGGGTCAGTTCGGTCATCAGGGCCGAATTCAGAACGTTCAGCTTGTCCGGGCGATTGACGCTCAGCCAAGTCACCCCGCCGCGGTCGTCACGCAAAATGGTATCGCTCAAAATGTCCTCCATGATTGTTGCGCGCAGCATTCCGCGCCTTGCTTCCCTTGGCAAGATCGCAGCGTTTCACTTTGGCACGGCAATTCTCTAGCGTATAACGGCGGGGCGGCCCGACACGCAGGGCCGCCCGACGCCCAAGGAGGATAGCCCTAGATGATCATCGACCACCGCACCTATACCGTTCAACACGGCATGAACAAACAGTACCTGGACCTGTTTGAGGCCGAAGGCCTGCCCGTGCAGCTTCGCCACCTCAACCTGATCGGGTATTTCACGACCTCCGTCGGGCCGCAGAACGAATTCGTGCACCTTTGGAGCTATGACGACCTGACCGACATGGAACGCCGCCGCGCCGCCCGCGACGCCGATCCGGACTGGGCTGTCTACAAAAAGAAATCCGCCGGGATGCTGGTGAAACAGGAAAACAAGCTGATCACGCCGGTCAGTTTCTCGCCCCTGAAATGAACCTGATTACCGACAACGACGAACTGCGGGCGTTCTGCGCGCCGCTTGCGACCGTGGAATACGTAACCGTGGACACGGAGTTCATCCGTGAGCGCACCTATTGGCCGGTGCTGTGCCTGCTGCAGATCGGCGGGCCCGATGGGGCGGCGGCGGTCGATGCCCTGGCGCCGGGCATCGATCTCGCGCCCGTGTTCGAACTGTTGGCCAACCGCAACGTGCTCAAGGTCTTCCATGCGGCGCGCCAGGACATGGAAATCTTCTGCCGCGCCATGGACGACTGCCCGGCCCCCGTGTTCGACACCCAGATCGCGGCCATGGTCTGCGGGTTCGGCGATTCCGTCGGCTACGAAACCCTGGTCGCCAAACTGGCCAAGGAGACTGTCGACAAAAGCTCGCGGTTCACGGATTGGGCCGCCCGGCCGCTGTCGGACAAACAGATCAGCTATGCGCTCTCCGACGTGACGCACCTGCGCACGGTCTACGAAAAACTGCAGGCCAAGCTGGAAAAAAGCGGCCGCCTTGCCTGGGTCGCCTCCGAGATGGAGGCCCTGCACAACCGCAGCTTCTACGAAACCGATCCCATGGAAGCCTACGAGCGGCTTAAGGTGCGACGCCCGTCGGCGCGCCTGCTGGCCATCCTGCGCGAGGTCGCGGCCTGGCGAGAGATCGAGGCCCAACGTGCCGATGTGCCCCGGAACCGCATTGTGCGGGACGAGTCCATCGTCGAGATCGCCCACCACCCACCGAAGTCGATCGAGAACCTGGCCCGTATCCGCGGGCTGTCGCAAAAGATGGCCGAGGGCTGGCAGGGCCGCCAGATCATGGAAGCGGTGGAACGTGGCCGGGCCTTGCCCGATGACGAATGCCCCACGCCGGTGGAGAAACTCGTTCTGCCGCGCGGCATCGGGCCCGTGGCCGACCTGTTGAAGGTTTTCCTGAAGATGTGCGCCGAGGAATCCGGCGTGGCGCAACGCCTGATCGCCAATTCGGAAGACATCGACACCATCGCCGCCTTCGGCGAGGAGGCCGACGTGCCGGCGCTCAAGGGCTGGCGGCGCGAACTGTTCGGTGAGGCAGCCCTGAAGTTGCGCGACGGACGCATGGGCCTTGCCATCAAGGACCGTGTCCTGACGGTCGTCGATCTGTAACTGCGGAGCCCGGCTTTCATGCACCGTCTTGTCGGACAGTACGATTCTCCGTTCCTACGGCGCGTCGCCGTAACCATGCAGTATTACGGCATTCCGTATGAGCGGGACGTGCTGTCCGTGTTCCGCAATGCCGATCAGGTCGCCGAGATCAATCCGCTGATCAAGGTGCCGGTACTGT
>DNMS01000016.1:448-2274 GCA_003488105.1 Rhodospirillaceae bacterium | reverse complement strand
ATCAAGGTGCCGGTACTGATCCTTCCCAATGGCGAAAAGATCTTCGACAGCCAGATGATCCTGGATTACCTGGACGAGGAAGCCGGCCCGGAAAAGGCCCTGACCCCGGAAAAAGGGGCCGAGCGCCGCGCCGTCCTGCGCGCTGTCACCATCGGCTGGGGGCTGGCGGAAAAAAGCGTGGCCCTGTCCATCGACAAGAACCTGCACGCCAACGCGCCATCCCTGCAATGGCGCCACCGGGTGCGACACCAGATCAAGCTGTGCCTGGATTGGCTGGAGACCGAGGCGTCGCCCGACGGCCCCTGGTTCTTCGGTGAGAAATTAACCCAGGCCGACATCACCGCGGCGGCGGCCATGGGTCATGTCCGGTTCCGCCACGAACGGGAACTGGATTGGGACAAGCATCCCCGGTTGAAGCGGATTTACGACGCCGCCATGGCGCTCGACTGTTTCCAGGCCGTGCCGCTGATCGAAGGGTAGATCAGCCCGCCATCAGCTTTCCGACGTCTTGCCGAAGGCCGAGGCACCGAACCCCATGGCCGTCGCCAGGGTCTTCAGCCGCCGTTCGACCGCATCGCCCGTGAACACGTCGCGGTCCTTGACCGGCAGGCCCAGGAACAGCTTTTCCCGTGTCGGCTTCAACGTCGTGCGGCCGATCAGGTCCGGGGCCGACCCCGACACCGTATGGCCCAGACGCAGCGCCAATCCGACCGCATTGGCGATCCGCCGGTCGTCGTCATCCAACAGGTGCAGAACGGGGGCCGCATAGGACAGCTCGGGATTGCCGTTGTAGCGGACCAGTACGGCCATGGCGAGGAACGCCCGATCAAGATGCGCCAACCCCGCATAAGGCAGACGCAGGACGCGGAAAAAGGCGTGTTCCGCCCGATAGTCGGGATGTTCGGTCCAGCCGATGTCCGACAACAGACAGGCGACGTAACGCAGCCGCGCGTGGCGCGGTGACTCACCCGGGAACAGGGGCGACATCCAGTCTCGCATTTCGGCGCCGGAGACGGTAAAGCGGCCGCTGCGCTCCGCCAGGGTCTCGCAGCCGGCGATCAGAGGGTCCTGACTGCGGATTTCCTTGGGCAGGCCCTTGATCATCTGCCCTTCGCGCATGCCGAAGCCGGAAAACACGATCTTTTCCGGGCGTGCGGCGTTCAACAGCTTATCCATGGTCAGGGCCGCGAACGGCAGGGTTTCGATGCGCCGCCGGGGAATCGGCATCTGCTGCATGGTTTCTTTGCCCAGGCCCGACAACACCTGACACAGATGTCGCAGATCGGAATAACCCATGGTGAAACCGTCGATGATATGGACCGGGTAATGGGTCTGTTCGATGAAGATACGGGCCAACACGCGCCACGACCCGCCGACGGCGAACAGGGTGCGGCCGCGAATGTCCTTCAGCCAGTCATGCTGCGCGAGTTGTTCCTCGACCAACGGCGCCGCCTTGCGAATGTCGCCGCCAACGGCATCGGGAAGGCGCAGATGGCCCAGCGGCAGGGTCGCGTTGGCGCCGAACTGACCCTTGTCCAGGCTGATCAGGTCGAGGGACCCGCCACCCAAGTCGCCGAGCAGCCCGTCGGCCTTGGGCACACCGATCAGAAGGCCGAGCGCCGACAGTCGCGCTTCTTCCGCACCTGACGGGATCTGCACCGAAACCTTGAACGTGTTTTCGATTTCCTCGACGAAATGAAGCCCGTCGGCCGCGTCGCGCACGGCGGCCGTGGCAATCAGTTCCAGGCGCTCAACACCCATCACCTTGGCCAGGCGGATGAAACGGGCCAGGGCCGCACGCGCGCGCACCACGCCCTTTTTGTTCA
>DNMS01000016.1:0-225 GCA_003488105.1 Rhodospirillaceae bacterium | reverse complement strand
CCCTTTTTGTTCAGCTTTCCGGTCTTGGCCAGACCGCGCACCAGACCGCAGTCGGATTTTTCGTTGAAGATGGGGACCGGCAGGCGGGCCGGCGTGTCGTAGACGACCAGACGCACCGACGACGATCCGATATCGACCACGGCGACACGCCCATGGGCACGGTCGTCACCGAACAGGCCGCGCTTGGACGCGGCATCGCCGGTGCCGGTGTCTCTGAAAAGGCTC
>DNMS01000013.1:5350-5751 GCA_003488105.1 Rhodospirillaceae bacterium | reverse complement strand
TCGGGCGGCGGTGGCGGCGGTGCGCCGGTCAGGTCTGTGGTGTCAGGCATGGGCGGGCGGGAAACCCCAGGGTCAAACGGCGGGTGGACGGGCGCACAGAACGCCGTAAGGATAGGGCTCCTTGATGTGCCCGGCAAACCGGAACACGTCCTGGGCCACGGCAAGGGAAGGCTCCGTGATTTCAACCCTAGGTGCCCAATTGCCAAGCCCCTGATAGGCAGCGATGCATTCGGCCAGGACCGAGGCATGGGTTTCAGGGAAAAACTCCGCCACCTTGCGGGCGACCTCGTCAGCCGGGACCTCGTTGATCCAGACCCGCGTCTTGGCATAAGCCCGCGTGAAAGCCTTGGCCGCATCCGTCGCCAGCCAGTCGGGCATGGCGGCAAGGGATGAGAACGCGC
>DNMS01000013.1:0-5275 GCA_003488105.1 Rhodospirillaceae bacterium | reverse complement strand
GGCTTGCCGACCTCGGCCACCGGGTATCCGACGCCTTCGTATTCCATGTTCTGCGGCGCCGGTCCCTGAAGGTGGACATAGGCGCCCGTGCCGGCACGGAAGGCCTTTTCCATATCCGCACCGCCGCCCGCATCGATCACGTTCAACTTGTCGAAATCGATGCCCGCCTTCATGCAGGCGTACTTGAACATGGCCATGGGCTGCAGCCCGTGATCGACCAGAACGTCCGCGCCTTCAAGCTGCGCCCACTGAAAATCCGGGTCGGCATGGCGGCCGGCAAGGAAGAAGCCGTCCAGTTCGTTGATCTGGGCAAAATGGCGGGCCGCCGGCCGGTCGCCGCGGGCCAGCTGGATCAGGCTGACGCCCACCGCCGACTGGGCGACATCGACCGTGCCGTCGGCCAGGTTCTGCAACGCCGCGTCGTTGTTGGCGGCCTTGGACCATTCGTAGTCCAGCCCTTCCTCCGTCAGGAAGCCGCCGGCCATGGTCGCGATCAACGGTGTGTAGAACGCCGAAAAGCGGGAAAACTGGATATTGATCTTGGTCATCTGGGCGTTCCTTTTGCTGGGTGGTCAGGGCAGGGGCGCGCCATCCATATCGGCGTGATCAAGGCCCAGATGGCGCAGGATCGTCGGTGCCAAATCGACCGTGCTGGTCGGATCGCCACTTTCCGTGCCGCCCCGGTAGAGCAACCCGCGCGCCATGGCGAAGGGACTCTGTTCATAGGTGCCCAAGCCGCCGTGTTGGCCACAGCCCTGGTTGTTGGAAATCTTCAGCGTGCCCTGGAACGCGACCGAGCCGCCTTTGACCCCGAATTCGTTCGCCGCGTCGGTCACCCTGCCGGTCACGGCGATGCGTGGCACGCCCTCGCCCACGGGCATGCCCAGTTTCGCAAGGTCGGCGCCGTGGACGACGCCGCCGACCGCCGGATGCGCCATCAGGAAGGCGACGATGGCCCCTTCCCGCTCCATGGCTTCGGGCGCCAGATAGATCGTCACCGACGTGCCCTGGGGCGCGATGGCGACCTCGCGGCTGTCCGGCCCGTCCTTCAGGCCGGCGGCGACCAGCACCTCGTCCAGATCGACGATCTCGGTCGTCGTTTCATGGCCGTGGTCGGAGCCCACCAGCAGCAGGATGTTTTCCCCCGTCGGATCCATCTCCTCGACACGGTCGGCGATACGCCCGGCGTTGGCATCGGCGGCGGCGATGACCGCCAGATGCTCGGGCGACCCCAGGGCGACCGCGTGCTGGGTATGGTCGGGCTCGCACTGCCAGATCAGGGCGTATTCCGGCCCGCCGGGGATCAGAACCTCGTCCAGGAACCGGTCGGTCAGGACCGTGTCCCCAGCCGCCGTATGCGCGATGCCCAACGGGTCCAGCACGGCGCGGCCGGGGCCTTGCGAGAACGACCGATGATAAATGAAACCGTGGCCGTCCGGGTCGTGGAACATGGCCGCCCCCGGCGACACGTTGGAATAGACCACCGCCCGGCCGCCGGCACCTGTCACCCGTTCGGACAGGGTCGGCATGGTCAGAGTCCGCCCCCGCGCCTTTTCCAGACGATCGCGGAATCCCGGGGGGCCGACGCTCAGCACCTCGAACCGGCCGTCCTCTTCCAGGGCCATGGCGTTGCCTTCCAGGCCGTGACGGGCCGGATAACAGCCGGTGGCGAGGGACGCCGCATTGGTCCGCGTGGTCGAGGGAAAGACGCTGCGGTGATTGGCGAAGCTGCGGAAACGTTCTTTCAACCGCCACAGGTTAGGGGTCCAGTCGGGGGTAATCATGTCGGCTCGCAAGCCGTCGCAGATCACGACAACCGCGCGTTTGGTGATGATCATCTTAGTCTTATTCCGTAATGCCCGGGGTTGATCCGAAAGTTTCAAGGGAAGGTAACCACAGAGACGGTGAGGCGGTGAGAAGAAAGCCTGGATTCCCGCTTACGCGGGAATGACTGGATGCGCGGATAATCAATCCCGTCATCCCCGCGAAGGCGGGGATCCAGAAATCCTCAATGTCCTTCTCACCGCCTCACCGCCTCTGTGGTTCAAATCAAAATTCTTACCGCGCCGCCGTCACCATGATCTCGACCTTCCAGTCGGGCGAGGCCAGGGCCGCCTGCACGCAGGCACGGACGGGCGTCGCCTTGGGGTCGACCCAGGCGTCCCATACTTCGTTCATTTCGGCGAAACAGGCCATGTCGCTAAGCCAGATCTGGGCCTGCAGAACCCGCGACTTGTCCGTGCCCATTTCCGCCAGATAGGCATCGATGTTGCCGAGGATTTCCCGCGTCTGCTCGGCCACGCTGGCGCCCCGGGCATCACCTGTGGCGACCTGCCCTGCCAGATAGACCGTATCGGCGGTGGCGGCGATCTGGCTCATGCGGGCACTTGCATGGCGGCGTTCGATATCGTTCTGTTGGCTGGTCATGGGGTGCCTCCCTGCACCTGCTTTTCCCAATCGGCCTTATCGGCACTTTATTGCCGCCAAGGATACGCCGATCCCGTGGCCGTTCAAAGCAAGGTTAACTAAAGTCAGACTTAGCGGGATTTGAGCCGCAGCAGCGCATCGACGGCGACAACGCCCTGCCCCTCGCCCCGGACCATCAGGGGATTGATCTCGGCCTCCAGCACCGGCGTGTCGAGCACGGCCAGATTGGACAGCGCCGCGACGGCCTTGGCCAAAGCCTTCAGGTCTCCCGCCGGCTTGCCCCGGAACCCCCGGATCGGGGCCAGTCCCTTGACCTCCTGGATCATGGCCATGGCCTCGGCCTCGTCCACGGGGGCCGTGCGCACGGCGGCATCGTCATAGACCTCGGCCATCACCCCGCCGGGGCCGACCAGCACGATGGGCCCGGCTTCCTGGTCCAGACGGTATCCAACAATGACCTCACCGATCACGCCCTGGGCCATGGACTGGACCAGAATACCCTCGGCCTCCGGAACTTCGGCCAACAGTTGTTCCGCCGCCGCCCACAGGTCTTCGGGTGTGTCGATGCCGAGGCGCACCAGGCCACGTTCCGTCTTGTGCTGAATGTCCCGGGCCAGGACCTTGACCGCGACTGGGAACGGCACGGCGACGGGCTCGCCCGGCGCCATGATGACCTGGGCCGGCGCGATGGGCAGACCCAGGGCCTCGAACACCAAGGACGCCTCGCGCTCGTTCAGCAACGCCGCCGGGGCGCGGGACGTCAGGGCGTCGGCCCGGTCCTTGGCGTAAGCATCGACCTCGGGCAGCGCGCGCGGCGCGCTGCGGTTAAGGAACGCCATGACCGCATCGGCGCAGGCTTCGGGCGTGCGGAAATTGGCGATCCCGGCGGCCTGCAACAGGGCCAGCGACTTGTCCGCCTGGGGGGCGATGAAGGCCGCCACGGGCTTGGACGCCCCCGCCGCATGGTCGACGATGGGGGCGACGGCCAGTTCCGGCTTGAACTGGCCGGAGGAGCCGACGACCGTGACCACGGCGTCGATCTCGTCCGCCGCCAGCAACTGTTCCAGCGCCGCGCCGTAAACCCCTTCCCGCGTGCCCGCCATGGTCAGGTCGACCAGGGGACCACGGCCGATTTCCAAACCGTGGCCGCGCAGCGCTTCGCGCACGCTGTCGGGTGCCGGCACCAGGGTCGCCCCCAGCAGGCCCAGGCGGTCGGCGACGGAGGCCGCCCCGCCGCCCGTGGTGGTGACCACGGCGACGCGTTTTCCTTTCGCGGGCGGATGGCCCAGGAACAGGGGTGGAGATTCCAACAGGCCTTCCAGCATTTCGACGCGGGCAATGGCGTGCGCCTTGAAATAGGCGTCCGCCGCCTTGGCCGGGCCGGCGATGGCCCCGGAATGGCTGAGCGCCAGTTCGCGCCCGGCGTCGGAGCGGCCGAGCTTGTAGGCGATCACCGGCTTGCCGGCCTCGAACGCGCGGCGCGATGCGGCGGCCAGGACAGCGCCGTCGCGCACGGCTTCGATGAACAGCAGAATGGCCTTGGTGTCCGGATCGTCGACCAGCAGGTCGACCAGCTCGCCCACGCCCAGGTCGCTTTCATTGCCGACGCCGATCATGCGGGCGAAACCGATGCCGCGCGCGGCGCCCCGGCTCAACAGCGTGCCCAGGATGGTGCCGCTCTGGGAAATGAGCGACAGGCCGCCCGGCTTGATCCCTTCCATTTCCAGCACCGCGTTGACGGACAGGGTCAGCGAGGAGGCCGGATGAATGACGCCCATGGAATTGGGCCCGATCAGGCGCACGCCGGCCTTGCGTGCCGTGGCGACCAGCCGTTCCTGCATCTTGCGGCCTTCGTCGCCCGTTTCGGCGAAGCCGTCGGAATAGATCGTCGCGACCGGCACACCCTTGGCGCCGCAGTCACGGATGGCGTCCTCGACATGCTTGGCCGGGACCATGACGAAGGCATGGTCGACCGGGCCCGGAACGTCGGCGACGGACTTGAACGCCTTGACGCCCTGAACATCGTCGCGGCCCGGGTTGATGGGATAGACGTCGCCGGTATAGCCGTGGGCTTTCAGGAACCGCTGCGGCCGGCCGGAGTTTTTCGTGGGGTCCGCCGAGGCGCCGATCAGGGCCACGGCCCGGGGCGTGAACAGGGCCCGGACCAGGGTCGCGTTGTCACTCATTTGGCTTTGGTCATTTCGCTTTTGGGGGACGCTGCGAGAACCGGGTGTCGAACACCCCCTCGGCGATGCGGTTCTTGAGGATTTCGATGGACCCGCCGGCGATCATCCAGCCCCGCGTGCGGCGGAAGCAGTATTCGACGATCGAGTCCTGGCTATATCCCATGCCGCCCATGACCTGCAGGGCCTCCGACGAGATCCAATGCCCGGCCTCGTTACAGAACGCCTTGGCGATGGCCGTTTCCTGGGCCGAGGGGAAACCGTTGTCGGCGTTCACCGCGGCGCGGTACAGCAGCAGTTGCCCGGCGTCGAGCTTGATCTGCATTTCCGCGAACTTCCATTGCAGGCCCTGGAATTCGGCCAAGGGCCGGTCGAACTGCTTGCGGGTCTTGGCGTGTTCCTTGGCCGTCTCGAACGCCAAGCGGCCAAGGGCGAGGGAGCGCGCCGTGTTGCCGATACGCTCCACGTTGAAGCCCGCGATCTGTTTCTTGAAACCGCCTTCGCGCAGCAGAATGTTTTCCGGCGGCACGTAAAGGTCGGTGAAGAACATCGGCGCCCAGTCGTCGCCGCCCAGGAACGGCGTCGGCTTGCCGAATTCCAGGCCTTCCGCGTCGCGCGGGATGAGGACCGATCCGATGCCGTCCACCCCCGGGCCGTAGCGCACG
>DNMS01000327.1:8923-13128 GCA_003488105.1 Rhodospirillaceae bacterium | reverse complement strand
TGACCGCCAGCCAGCGCCGCCACCCCACGGCCTCGCCGATCAGAAGCGGCGCCAGGGCCGTCACGAACATCGGTCCGGCATAAACCACCGCGATTGCGTCGGCGAGGGTCAGATGGCCCAGGCCGGTGATGAAAACAACGGTGCCGAACACGACCAACAGGCCGCGCATCACATGGAACCGGGGATTGCTGATCCGCAGGCTGGCAAGTCCGCCGTAGAAGCGTACGAAAAAGGCGATGGCGACGAAGGCGAACATGCCGCGGATGAACAGAAGCTGCCCCACGGGATATCCCGACACCAGCCACTTCATGGCCGCGTCGTTGCCGGTGACCAGAAGACCACCCCCGATCATCGCCAAAATCGCGCGGCCGGGCGCACTTGAACCTTGAACGGCAGTCATGAGAGGCATGGTCGGGACCCTTCGTTGGGTTCGGCGTATTCCGCTAACCGTAGAGTTGATTGACGATGAACACGGCGGCGCCGATGCCCACGACATCGGCCACGAGGGCCGCGAACAAGGCATGGCGGATGCGGCGGATGCCGACCGCGCCGAAATAGACGGCCAGGACGTAGAAGGTGGTTTCCGTCGACCCCTGGAAGGTCGATACCAAATATCCCACCAGGCTGTCCGGACCATGGGCCGGATCCTGGATGATCGAGGCCAACACACCGTAAGCGCCCGAGCCTGACAGCGGACGTAGCAGCGCCATGGGCAGGGCTTCCGCCGGCAGACCGATCATCTCGGTAAGGTTGCCGAGCGGCCCCACGACCGCGTCCATGGCGCCGGAGGCGCGGAACATGGCGACGGCGGTCAGAATCGCCACCAGGTAGGGGATGATGCGCAGCGCCACGTTGAAGCCGTCCTTGGCCCCCTCGACGAAGCATTCATATACCGCGACCCGCTTGGCCGCGCCGAAGCCCAACAAGGCCACCATCAGGCCGGGGATGATCCAGGGGGCGATTTCACGCCCATACACGACGGTCAGCGGCACCAGGGCGCCGACCGTCATCAGCGCCGTGACCGATACCCACAGGGGATAAGCGTCCGACCCGGCGCCGCCCATGTCTTCTGTCGCTTCCAGCACCGATTCCTCGGTTGCTGTGGTGGCATCCCCCCCGTCCCCAGCGGCCGACACCGCGAAATAAGGGGCCAAAAGCTTGGCCGTGATGATGGCGATGGCGGTCGAACAGATGGTCGCGAACAGAGTGGTCGGCACGATCCCGGCCGGGTCCGTGGACCCGGCGGCGGCGCGCAGCGCAATGACACCCGTCGGCAGCAACGTGACCGACGATGTGTTGATGGCGAGAAACAAGGCCATGGCGTTGGTCGCCGTGCCCTTATGGGAATTGAGTTCATCCAATTGCTGCATGGCCCGGATGCCGAACGGCGTCGCCGCATTGCCAAGGCCCAACGCATTGGCCGACATGTTGAGGATCATCGAGCCCATGGCCGGATGATCGGCCGGCACCTCGGGAAACAGGCGCACCATCAACGGGCGCAGGACCTTGGCGATGATGCGCAGCAGGCCGCCCTCCTCCGCCACTTTCATCAATCCTAGGAACAGGGCCATCACGCCGACCAGACCGATCGCAAGGGTCACCGCGCCGCCGGCGGCGTCGATCATAGCCTTGCCGAGCAGCGCCATGGGCGCTTCGCCAACACCGTCCCAGACAATCTGGCGAACGGCCCCCATGGCGAAGGCAACGGCGACGATGGCAAGGAAGATGACGTTCATCGCAGCCGCTCCCCATCCTCATCCGCCGCTGTGTCGTGGACCGGATCGGCGGCCATGACCGGGGCCTTGCGCAGAACCTCGCGGTGCAGAATGTACAGGCCCGAAGAAATAATCACCGCACTGCCCGCCCAGGTCAGCCAGTCGGGCAGGTCGCCCCAGATGAGGAACCCCAGAATCGCCGCGAAGAACAGGTTGCAGTAACGGAAGGGGGCAAGTAAAGCCGCCTCGCCGAACTGGAACGCCTCGATCAACAGGAAATGGGCCGAGGTCCAGATCAAGCTGGCCATGATGATCATCAGCCAATGTTCGCCCGATAGCGGCGGCCAGTCGTAGGGCGGCACGAACAGGCCCGCCAGACCGACCACCACCATCATCGAGAACAGCATGGAATGCGTCGTCTCGCGCCCGGAAGCCCCCCGGGTGATCAGGTCCCGAACGGATTCGCCGAACGCCGCCAGCAGGATCATCACCGCCGCCCATTGGAAGGCGTCGCCCGCCGGCCGCACGATGATCAGCACGCCGATAAACCCGACAATGACCGCCAGCCAGCGCCGCCAACCGACGCTTTCGCCGATGAACACCGGCGCCATGGCCGTGAGCAGGATCGGGCTGGCGAACAGGATCGAGGTCGCGGTGGCCAGCGGCAGGCTGCCGATTCCAACCAGATAGGTAAAGGTCGCCACGGCCGCCATCAGGCCCCGCGCCGCATGCAGCCCCCATTTCTGGGGTTTGAGCGCCGCCGCCCCGCGCGTTCCCAAGGTCGCCATGACCAAGGCAAACCCGGCGATGACGCCGCGGATGAACATGATCTGGCCCGGCGGCAGGTCGCCGGCCAAATACTTCAGGCCCGCATCGGAAATGGTCAGAAGCGCGCCGCCGGCAACCGCCAGCGCGATGGCGCGGCCCGGCGCCGTGGAACCCTGCATGGCCGACATGATCGCCATCAGCAGACCCCCGCCGACACCCAGCCGCCGACCGTCATGGCGGGGTTATCCTGTCCGGATAATCGCTGAACACACTTTCCGCACCCCAAGCAAAAAGACGGTCCGCCAAGGCTTGATCGTTGACCGTATAGACGCGAAGCGCATAACCCGCGTCGATGACGCGCCGCGCCTGCTTCTCGGTCAGATGCCGGGCACCGGCGTGCAGCCCCGTGGTCCCCAGCGAATCACAACGTGCCTGCCAATCGTCAGGAACCTTGCCCACCAAAAGAGCGCGGGGAAATTCCGGCGCCTGATCGGCGGCGGCGGCCAGAGCCTTTTCGGAAAAGCTCGACAACAGAGGGGCCGGCAGATTCGCGGGCCAGCTTTCCTGCAGGGTCTTGGCGACGATGACGCCCGTGGTCGCGTCTTGATCGTTGGACGGCTTTATTTCCACATTGGCGCCGAGCCCCATATGCCCGAGCACGGCCAAAGCCTGATGCAGGGACGGCACGCGTTCTCCCCGGAAGGCCGGGGCGAACCAGGCCCCGGCGTCGAGGCCGCGCAGGTCTTCCCAGCGATGGTCGGCCAGGCGCCCGTTACCGTCGGTCGTGCGCCCCAGGGTTTCGTCATGGATCAGGACGGGCGTGCCTTCGGCCGTCAACATGACGTCGAATTCAACCCAGGTCACGCCCAGTTCATGGGCCTTGCGCAGGCCGGACAGGGTGTTTTCCGGCGCATGGCCGGCAGCACCACGATGACCGATGACCTTTGGCAGCACGGCATTGGGCTCAAGGCGATGGTCGGTATTCAAGGGAGGATCCCTAACATGAAATTCGTTGTCTTTCTGCCGATCAGCGAGCAGTCTTACAAGACCTTTCTCGCAATCAAGCTGCAATGAATAAGAAAAGAGGTTTGGGATGGATGACACCCTGAAGGAACGGGCGCTTCGTTTTCACGCGGAGCCCGTGCCCGGAAAACTGGAAATCACCCCCACAAAACCCTTGGCGACGCAGAGCGATTTGGCTCTGGCCTATTCGCCGGGTGTCGCCTTTGCCTGCCTGGCCATCAAGGAAGACCCCGAGCAGGTCGCCAAGCTGACCGGTCGCCAGAACCTGGTTGCCGTGATCTCCAACGGCACCGCCGTTCTTGGTCTGGGCAACATCGGCGGCCTGGCGTCCAAGCCGGTGATGGAGGGCAAAGCCGTCCTGTTCAAGAAATTCGCCGGGATCAACGTGTTCGATATCGAGTTGAACGAAACCGATCCGGAAAAGCTGGTCGATATCATCGCCGCCATGGAGCCGACCTTCGGCGCCATCAACCTGGAAGATTTCAAGTCGCCGGACTGTTTCATCCTGGAACAGAAGTTGAAGGCGCGCATGGGCATCCCCGTGTTCCACGACGACCAGCACGGCACCGCCATCGTCGTCTGCGCCGCGCTGACCAACGGCCTGCGCGTGGTCGGCAAGGACATTTCGAAGGTCAAGGTTGTGTCCACGGGCGGCGGTGCCGCCGGCATCGCCTGCCTGAACCTCATGGTCTCCATGGG
>DNMS01000327.1:3985-8628 GCA_003488105.1 Rhodospirillaceae bacterium | reverse complement strand
GGCCAATCCGGACCCGGAAATCCTGCCCGAAGACGCGCGCGCCGCGAACCCGCAGGCCCTCATTTGCACCGGTCGCTCTGACTATCCCAACCAGGTCAACAACGTGCTCTGCTTCCCCTTCATCTTCCGGGGCGCGCTTGATTGCGGGGCCACGACCATCAACGAGGAAATGAAACTGGCGGCGGTCAAGGCCATCGCGGACCTGACCATGGCGGAAAGCTCCGAGACCGTGGCCCGCACCTATTCGGGCGAGGATCTCAGGTTCGGGCCCGAATACCTGTTGCCCAAGCCCTTTGACATGCGCCTGATCGTCGAAGTCGCCACCGCCGTCGCCAAGGCGGCCATGGAGTCCGGCGTCGCCAAGCACCCGATCGAGGATTTCGAAGCCTACCGCGATAAGCTGGAACAATTCGTGTTCCGCTCCGGCATGCTGATGAAGCCGATATTTGAGCGCGCCAAGCAGGACCCCAAGCGTCTGGTTCTGGCCGAGGGCGAAAGCCACCGCGTGCTGCGCGCGGCCCAGGTTCTGGTCGACGAAGGCATCGCCAAGCCGATCCTGATCGGCCGGCCTGACGTGATCGAAATGCGCATCGAGCGCCTGGGGCTTCGCATCCGGCCGGAAAAGGATTTCGAGATCTGCAACCCGGAAAACGACCCCCGCTACGAAGCCTATTGGCGCAGCTACCACGCGCTGATGGAACGCAAGGGCGTGTCGCCGGGGGCGGCGCGTCAGATCGTGCGCACCAACAATACGGTGATCGCGGCAACCATGCTGAAGCGCGGTGAGGCTGATGCCATGCTGTGTGGCGTCATCGGACGCTATGACTACCACCTGCGCTACATGATGGACGTTGTCGGCAAGGCGCCGGGCGTGCGTGACGTTTCGGCGTTGAGCGTTCTGCTGTTGCCCAAGGGCACGTTCTTCCTGGTCGACACCCAGGTGACCCCCGATCCCTCGGCCGAGGAATTGGCGGAAATGACCCTGCTGTCCGCGGAATTCGTGCAGAGCTTCGGCGAAACGCCCAAGATCGCGCTGTTGTCCCATTCCAACTTCGGCGCCGACGATTCGCCCTGCGCCCGCAAGATGCGGGATGCACTTCGCATGGTGCGTGAACAGGCCCCCGACCTGGAGGTCGAGGGCGAAATGCAGGCCGATGCCGCCATTGACGAGGACGTACGCAATCGCGTGTTCCCCAATTCGCGGCTCAAGGGCATGGCCAATCTGCTGGTATTTCCCGACCGCGAGGCTGCCAATAGTGCCTTCAACCTGCTGAAGACATTGGACAACGGCCTGCCCATCGGCCCCATCCTGATCGGAACGGACATGCCGGCCCATGTGCTGACCAGCGCCGTGACGGCGCGCGGCATCGTCAACATGGCGGCCCTGGCCGTGGTCGACGCCCAGATCAGGCGCCGCCTGATCTGACCCCGGTCCGTCCACGCAGCCTATTGTCTGCGCGGAATCAACCCCGCTCCGTTCAGGAACTCACCGAACTTGAGGTCCGCATGAACGATATCGTGAATGATGTCGTGAAAGCAGACGCGTAGTTCGCGCATGCCGGCATAACCTTGCGCCTGCATATGGGCGATCAGATTTTCGACCCGTGTCAGGCATTCCGCGTGATGATCGGCATGCCATTGCAGGCCGCTGTAGCCGAGATCCCGCATGAGGTCTTCCTCGTGACGGAAATGGTCGGTCAGACGCTCCACGAAAATCCTGAACGGCTCTTCGAAATCCTCAAGCACACCGTCAACCAGTCGCGCCACGCAGGCGTTGACGATGTCGATCAAGGCTTCGTGTTCCGGATCAATGTCGTTGTAGTGAATGTAAAATGTCGACGGCAACGTGAACGCTCGCCGGCCCGAATCGTCTGTCATCGACGCCCTTCTCTCAAGCAGGAAATCTCACACATCCCGCCGTTTCACGGTGGAATCGGAAAAACCCAATTTATCCGATTAACTCTGTAATAAACCGTCATCTATACTTTTGTGATTTGATTTGTATATCATTGAAAAATCAATATTTTTCCCACAAGAACAATATTATCACACAACCTATGAGGTCAAATAATAGTGATCGTCGTTGATGCCCGTCATCTCGCGCCGATCCGCCAGCCAGTCATTCAATCGTCACTAAACGCAGCGACAAGCGACTGATTGACCTCATCAAGGGCTTCGGACAATTCCTTGAGCAGATTCTGGAACCCATCCCCCAGGGGATCGTCGCGCAAGGCGGCATCCACGGCGGTGGCGGCCGCATATACCCGCGTGGCGCAAAGGGTGCCGCTGACCCCTTTCAGGGAATGGGCGGTGCGTTCCGCGGTCTCCCTGTCGCCCGCGGCCAGGGCTTCGGCGATCTTGTCTCCGTAGCTCGTGTACTTGGCGAGGAAATCCGCGAACAGACGCGCCAACAGGGCTTCGTTATTGCCAAGCGCCGTGCGCGCCGCCGCCATGTCAAACCCGGCGACCTGATCCGGCAGCGCAATGACCGGGGTATCTTCCGCGCGTCGATGTTTGACCTTCTGCCCTTCATCGGCAACCGCCGGCAACGGTTCAGGAGGCCTGATCCATTTCGCCAGGGCCGCGAACAGAAGATCAGGGTCGATCGGCTTGGCGACATGGTCGTTCATTCCCGACGCCAGACATTTCGCCCGTTCCTCGACCATGGCATGGGCCGTCATGGCGATGATCGGAAGCCGTTGAAATCGCCGGTCCTCGCGGATCAATTGGGTCGCTTCAAAGCCGTCCATCTCCGGCATCTGAAGATCCATCAGAACAGCGTCATAGTGCCGTCCCTTGACCATTTGCAGCGCCTCTCGACCGTTCCCGGCAACGTCTACGATTATGCCCTCAGCCTGAAGGATTTCGATCGCAACCAGCTGGTTAATTTCGTTATCCACGGCCAGCAGAATTCGTTTGCCCGTTAAGCTGACCTGTGCCCCCGTCCGACGCCCGCCCAACGCCGCCACGGGCGCGGCCTGCTCTTTGCCGAAGATGTTCATAATCGTATCGAACAGGGTCGATTGGTTGACCGGCTTGACGAGGAACGCCTCGGCCCCAACCTCCTGAGCTGTATTCCGAACTTGCTCCCGGCCAAACGCGGTGACGACGATGACGGTCGGCAGGGCTGCCAGCCCCTTGATTTTTTTGATCTCCCGCATCGTCTCAATGCCGTCGAACCCAGGCATCGACCAGTCCATAAGCACCAGCCGATAAGGTGCCGGGTCGCCGTCGGTCACGGAGCGGCTCAGTTCCGCCAAGGCAGCCTCTCCGGAATGCACGGCCGTCGCGTCGAACGACATCGACTGCAGGGCTTCGGTCAGAATCGTCCGCGCCGTTTGGTTGTCATCAACGACCAGAACCCGCAGTCCGCGCAGGTCGGGCGAAGGTTGGCGCCGCGCAACGGGGGCGACCGCGCGCTTGGCCGTGACCGTGAACCAGAACGTGCTGCCCTGCCCCGGTGTGCTGTGCACGCCGATTTCACCGCCCATCAGCGTGACCAGGGTCTTGCTGATGGCAAGCCCCAGGCCCGTGCCGCCGAACCGCCGGGTCGTCGATTCATCGGCTTGGCTGAACGGTTGGAACAGGCCGGCGGCCTGTTCCTCATTCATGCCGATGCCGGTATCGGACACCTCAAACCGCAGCCGCACCTGGTCGTCTTCCAGCCCCCTGAATTTGACCTCGACGAGAATCTCGCCGTGCTCGGTGAACTTGATCGCGTTGCTGGTCAGGTTGATCAGGACCTGCCCCAGGCGCAATGGGTCCCCACGCAGGTCGAGCGGCGTGTCGGGATCGATGCGGAACGCCATTTCAAGCGGCTTGTCCGAGGCCCGGGCAATCATGATGTCGGACAAATCCTCGAACACCCGGTCGAGCTGAAAGTCAATTTCCTCTACATCAAGCTTGCCCGCCTCGATCTTGGAAAAATCGAGGATGTCGTTGATGATCCCCAACAGGGAATGCGACGAGGTCTGCACTTTGTCCAAGTAGTCGCGCTGCTGTTCCGTGAGGTCCGTGCGCAGTGCCAAACCGGACAGCCCGACGATGGCGTTCAGGGGTGTGCGGATTTCGTGGCTCATGTTAGCAAGAAATTCGGATTTCGCCCGGTCGGCGGCCTGAATCTTTGCGTTGTCGGCAACGATCCGGCGCAGGAACAGATTGACCATCACCGTGACCAGAACGATGAACGCGATCAGCAGGCCGCCCAGGGACAGAAAATCAATGGCCGATTTCAGGCTCGCTTCCGCCTGCTTCGTGATCATCTCGCTGCGGTTACGCGCGATTTCGGCTAGGTCTTTGAATGCCGCGATCGCGGGACGGTCATCGACCTTGACCAGGGCGTCGATATAGGTCGAGTCGCGGCCTGCCTGGACCAGTTGTTCCGCCATCTCGAAATTGTCGAAATAGTTTTGGAAGACTTGATCAATCCGACCGAGGGCTTTCTTTTCTTCCGGATCGCTCAGCACGGACCGCAAGATAACGAGCGTTTCCTCGATCCGGGCGACATCGATGGCCGTCTGAAACCCGGCCGCATTTTCCCGGCGAAGAATGTAATTCTTAAAATTATGGATGAAACCGCCGTAACCGATTTCTTCCTGAAGCTTGAGCAGCAATTGATTGGTCGCCGTCGCCCGTTCGTTGAA
>DNMS01000327.1:850-3885 GCA_003488105.1 Rhodospirillaceae bacterium | reverse complement strand
TGTTCCAGGATGCGTTGACGCTACGGAACTTGTCGACAACCGTGTACCCGAACGCAACCAACGCCGCGATCATGCAGGCGCCGACCAAGTTGGCGATCCAGGTCAGAACCTTGGTTGTCTGGGATGTCATGGCTACGCGGGTAATATCCTGATTGTTCGACGATTTGTCCCTGCGGATTGCAGGCCAGCGGAAATTCGCTCGTTTTCATGGTCTATAAATTGCACGCCATGGGCGCCGAGTCGATTGCCCGCGCAAGAATTCCGCCGCCGCCGGGCTTAAGCCGCGGCCCTCTGCCCGGTTTAGGCGACGCCGGAGGAATGAGGCGCCTCGACAAATTCTTTCACCGGAACCGTGATGCAAATACGTGTTCCGTTGCCCGGCGCGCTGTCGATCTTCATGGTGCCGCCCAACGAGGAGACCGCATTGCGAGCGACGGACAAGCCGATCCCGACGCCCCCGTGGCGACGACTGAGATGGGATTCAAATTGGACAAAAGGCGCCGTTGCCTTGGCCAGAACCTCGGGCGTCATGCCGGGGCCGGTGTCCTGGACGGAAACCTTCAGATCGACCTCCACGGCGATCGTGACCGTTACCTTGTCTTCCGATTCGGTGAACTTGACCGCATTGTCGAGGATCGGCCGCAGGGCGACGGACAGCAATTCCGGGTCAATCAGCAACCGCCCGCCGCTGTATTCATTACGGACTGCAAAGACGATGCGCCGGACTTCCGCCAAAGTCTGATAGCGCGCGCAAAGTTGCGGGACCAGAACATGCAGATCAGTCGGTTGAATATCCGCCTTCCGCGTCCCGGATTGTTCGGCAAGGGTCAAAAGCCCTTCCACCAATTCCAGCAGCTTGTACCCGCTTTCGCGGATGCTCTTGGCATAATCTTCGGTCTTCGAGTCCTTGCCCTCGGCCTGCATCTGTAGAATTTCGGAAAACCCGATGATCCCGTTCAAGGGCGTGCGCATTTCGTGACTCATGTTGCCCAAAAATTGCTCGCGCACCTCGATCCCGATTTGCGCCTGGCGCAAGGCGGCGCGAAGTTCCTCCTCGCGTTCAAGGGTGTTGGCCGCATGACGGATGCAACGCGACAGAACGGTCGGTTTGACATCGTCCTTTGACACATAATCGAACGCCCCGATGGCGAGGGCTTCTTTCTCTGCTTCCAGGGAATCATACCCGGTCAGCAGGATAAACGGCGCCGACACCCCCGCCACACTGCAATTATGAATGAAATCGATCCCGGAATCGGCCCCCATACGGTAGTCCACGAACACGGCGGTGAAGGGTTGTTCACGCAACGCGTCCAGGGCTTTTGCGGTGTCGGCATAACAGGTCAGGTGATAGGCCCCGTTCGACAAGGCAAGATCCAGGTAATCGCCGAATATTTCATGATATTCGACGTCGTCATCGATCAGAAGGATTCTTGCCAGCCCTGTTGTCATGAATCCGGAACCGGCACCCTTGACGTCGTCGTCCAATAATTTTCAATTTCCTGCAAACGAACAACCAACTTATTGAAGGAAAATGGTTTTTCTATATAGGACTGGCCGCCCAGACGGTACGTTTCCTCGACATCTCGGGCGGCGGTCGAGGTCGTGAAAACAATGACCGGAATGTCGGCGATGTTCGGCATCTTCTTCATTTCCCGTAAGACACCGTGGCCATCCAACCGCGGCATGTTGAGGTCGAGAAGAATTATGTCGGGACGTGCGCCGACATTACCGTTGTCGTAGGCACCGCGGCGCAGAAGGTAGTCCAGCAACTCTTCGCCATCGTCGACAAACGCAAGCCGATGGGGAATGGCCGCCGCGGCGAACGCCTTCTTAAACAGTTCCTGATCTTCGGGGTCGTCGTCCGCCATCAGATATAGTTTGTCGTCATGCATGGACTGTCGCTGCCTCCATTTCTTGGTTGTTCGTATCAGCGTCCGCCGCCCGGCTGACCACCGCCGCCGGCAGACGAAGCGTAAATACCGCCCCCGCCTCCGGCTCACCCTGGGCCTCGACCGTTCCGCCATGGCGCTCGATCACCCGCTTGACGATCGACAGGCCGATCCCCGTGCCGGATGTCTCCGACTTGCCCTGCAGGCGGATGAACGGCTTGAAGATGTCCTCCGCATGTTTCTGATCGAAACCGATGCCGTTGTCCGTGACCGTGATGACGACGCCGCCATCGTCCATGACGGCATGCACGCGAACATTTTGAGGAACATCGGGGCGGGCGTATTTCCGTGAATTTTCGAACAGGTTGGCGAACACCTGCGCGATCATGGAGCCGTCGCCGGTAATCATCAGGTCATCGGGATCAACGTCGAGGGTGATCCCCCCGTCGGGGACGGTAGAGGCACCCCCAGACCGTATGGCGATATCTTCAAGCATTGCGCGTAGATGGAAGGGCGCCATATTCAGGGGCTGGGTTCCGCGCCGCGAATATTCCAACAGGTCGCGAATCAACTGGCGCATCTGTTCGGCCGAACGGGTGACCCGATGCAGGTACTTGGCGACATCTTCATCCAGGTCATCGTCCCCTTTAAGGCCGATCAGGTCGATATTGGATTGAATCTTGCGAAGCGGCTCCTGCAGGTCGTGCGACGCGACATAGGCGAACCGCTCCAACTCCTCGTTGGCGCTGGCCAGGGCATCCGCATGACGCAGCAGGTCACCTTGCTGTTTCTCGATACGGGCCGTCATAGCCGTAATTTTTTGTTCCAAGTCCATCTCAGGCAGCGCGTTGTCGGGCCCGGCGGCCATCGCCACGACATCATCCCCTTGCCCGAACCGCGTTTCGATCCGCATCAACGTATCCCGCGCACCCGCCAATGCCCTGACCTGCCGGCGCACCGTGACCAACAGCCAGATCAGGACGACACCGAACACCAGCAGCACCGCCGCCGTAAAATAATCGTATTTCGCGACGTCGCGACGCGCGTCAATCTGCACGGCGATCTGCCCCCTCAGGACATGATGTGTCTCGTCGATCGCTGCTGCCAGGCGGGTCAGATCGGCGACCGCGGATCGGTCGTCGACCT
>DNMS01000327.1:0-764 GCA_003488105.1 Rhodospirillaceae bacterium | reverse complement strand
GCGGATCGGTCGTCGACCTTGACCTCTTCATCGATGGCAATGGGGGAAAACCCGTAGCGGATAAGCCGCGCGGCATGATCGGCATTGTTTCTGTACTGGATAAGAGTGTCGCGAAGGCTGTCCGCCTCGGCGGCCAGGTCGCCATTCAGTTTCACCAGACCATCAAGGGCCGTCAGGGCATCGCTAAGATTTCCTTGCGCCTGACGCAGTTTATCCACGTCGCGGCGCAGGATGCCGTTCTTGAAATTATGGATAAAGCGGGTATAGCCCATTTCCTGCTGGATTCGAGCGAACAGAACCAATTGGGCGACGAGGTTTTCCTGCGACGCCTGAGTGTTTGCAAGATTCCGTGTCGAGTGGAAGCCGTGAATGCCCAGATAGATCGCAGCGGCGAACATGGCGGCGCTCAGCACCGTCAGTAGCATCAGGGCCTTTTCGATCCTGTTATGAACGTGTGCCATGTTCGGCAACTTCCCCACCGGCGGACAGTCCAAACACGCGCGCGCCCGGCGCGCTCGTTCCTCCCAAGCCTGCATTCAGGTCGGGTCTAATTATTGAAGCATGTGACACTCATTAAGAGAATTCAACAACCAGACTTTCGTCATATATGACCTTTGGCTTATTGGTCCATGACGGCCCGGGATGCTTTTGCCACTGGAAACGGGTCCCCGGATTGCCTAAACCTTAGGACAGCGCCCCTGACATCGACGACGGAGACCAACCTTGGCCTGGCACGGTAAACTGCTTCGGGTGAACCTGACCAA
>DNMS01000118.1:1018-7684 GCA_003488105.1 Rhodospirillaceae bacterium | reverse complement strand
CTTCACCAGGACGGTACCGTCCGGGAACCGTCCAGTCTTCCGGTAGGCGGTGACGGCGTCGCCGGGCGCGTAGACAACATGCTCGGCGCCTGGGCCGTCGCCGGTGACGCGGACACGGACGGCAGGCTAGGTCTGCATGTTGTCTACGCGCCCGGCGACGCCGTCACCGCCTACCGGAAGACTGGACGGTTCCCGGACGGTACCGTCCTGGTGAAGGAACTGTTTAACGGCAAAACCGAGGACCTGACCACCGGCCAGGCGACCAGCGCCGCCGGGATCGCCGGATATTTCGTTATGGTCAAGGACAGGGAAGGGCGGTTTTCCGGAAATCCCCTGTGGGGTGACGGCTGGGGATGGTCGTTTTTCGCCGCCGGCGAGACGGAAAAGACCCAGACCAAGGATTACGTCACCGATTGCCTGGGCTGTCATGAGCCGGCCCGCGCCACCGATCTGGTCTACGACTACGCTTATCCGGTTCTCCGGAAATGATGACACGGCATGCCGGGGCGGCGGGGGCTGCCTCGGCATGGTTGTGGTCATATGCATACCTATTCGCCCTGAATCCTATACTTTCGGTCAATAGTGTTTGATCGCGTTGTCTGCGATAAAGAACGCGGACAACAACGTCCTCCTTCAAAAACATCCGCTTAAGGAAGATGAGGAGAACCAAGCCGATGAGACCGCAATTGCTGGTTTATGTATCGCGCAACGACCCGGAATATTTCGTCATCACGCCAACTCATCTGGCGCATCAGGCGCATGTCGATTTCTATTGGAGCGCTTCCGACGATCAGCTTTCCCTGGTTCCCCGGGAACGGGCGCGGGAGGTGCTTGAACGCCTTGGCTGTGAAAATGCCGAGACCGTGGCGATTGATGAATCCGGGCCGTTCTGCCATGCCGCTTAGGGCGGACCTTATCCCCCTCAGCCGTCCTTAATCCGTTCCCTGACGCCGCGCCGACCCGGCTTGCCCGGGCGCCGCGATGCGTGGTAGCAGTCACATTCCCGCCCTGACGACCATTCGGAGCCCATCCTTCCGTGTCTTTCCAACCCGATTATGCCTTCGACGGTGAACCGCCCCTTGGCGAAACCTGGGAGGTCGCGCCCGGCGTACGCTGGCTGCGCATGCCCCTGCCGTTCAAGCTGAACCACATCAACCTGTGGATGCTGGAAGACGGCGACGGCTGGACCCTCGTCGACACCGGTATCAATACCGAGGAAACCCGCGCCGCCTGGGACCGCGTATTCGAGAACACCCTGGGTGGCAAGCCCGTCACACGCATCATCGTCACCCATTTCCATCCCGATCACGTGGGGTTGGCAGGCTGGCTGGCGGCGCGTTTCAAGGTGCCGCTGTGGATGCCCTACACGGAATGGGCCACGGGGCGCATGCTCAGTTTCGAAACGAGTGAGAGCGCCGGGCCGGTGTCCCACGCGTTTTATAAGGCGGCCGGCTTTACCGGTGAGCGTCTGGACCAGGTCGAACGCCGGGTCGGGCGGTACGGCGGCAATATTTCGCCCATTCCGGCGGCCATCCGGCGCATCGCCCACGGCGACGAATTCGCCGTCGGGGCCTATTCCTGGCGCGTGATCGAAGGCAACGGCCATTCACCGGAACACGCCTGCCTGTATTGTGCCGGCCTGGGCGTGCTGATTTCCGGCGACCAGATCCTACCCAAGATCAGCCCCAACGTGTCCGTCTGGCCGCAGGAGCCAGAGGCCGATCCCCTGGCGCGGTTCCTGGACAGCCTGAAGCGGTTCAAGGACTTGCCGGCCGATACCTTGGTGCTGCCGTCCCATAACTGGCCGTTCCGGGGGCTTCTGGACCGCCTGGACGACCTTGCCGCCCATCATGTGGAACGCCTGGACGCCGCCCAGGCCGCCTGTGCGGCGCGGGACGGTGACGGCGGGGCGACGGCGGTCGACGTGTTGGAACACCTGTTCAAGCGCGAGATGGACACCCACCAGATGTTCTTCGCCATCGGCGAAAGTCTGGCGCATTTGCATCACCTGATGACGCTTGGACGCGTGCGCCGCTCCGTCGACGCCGCCGGGGTCTACCGCTATCAGGCGGCCGCTGTATAGGGCGGGGCCGGGAAGTATTCGATCCCTTTCTGGACGAAGCGGGCGAATTCCGGGCTCTTCAACTGGCCCAGCAGCCACAACGACATGTCCATGCCGGCGGAAATGCCCGCCGAGGTGACGACATTGCCGTCGCGCACGAAGCGCACATCATCCATAACCTCGACGTTGCCGCCGCCGCGCAACAGATCGACCGCCGCCCAATAGGTCGTCGCCCGCTTGCCCTGCAGTTGACCCGCCCGGTGCAGCAGCAGCGCACCCGTGCACACGCTGGTCACCCAGGTGCAGTCCGGCGCGACCTTCTTCAGCCAGTCGATCTCCGGCCCGCCGTTGGCGAAGATCGCCCGCGTGCCCTGGCCGCCGGGGACCAAGACGATGTCCAGCTTGGGATGGTCCTCCAAGGTGTAATCGGTGACGATCCGAAGGCCCTTCGCGCAAGTGATCTCACGGCTGCCCGATCCGATGGTGCACACGGCGAGGCCGGAATTTTCCTGCTTGGCGGCCCAGGAGAACACCTCCCAGGGGCCGATGGCGTCGAGTTCTTCCATGTCGTTGAAGGCGAGAATGCCGATTTGCGTGGTCATAATGGTATCTCCGGTCAGGGTTGGGGTTCGGGAAAAGGTTAGGCGGGGGCCAGGGAGGCAAACCGCATCCGGTAGTCCTGGGGGCTGACCCCCAGATTGCGATGAAAGGCGCGGCGCATGCGTTCTTCGTCGCCGAAGCCGCATTGCCGGGCGATCAGCTTGACGGGCAGGTCGCTGTCTTCCAACAGGTTGCGGGCCGCCTCGATACGGGCCTCTTGGACAAAGCCGGCGGGCGTGCGGCCCGTGGCTTTCTTGAAATGACGGTTGAAGGTGCGCAGGCTCATGGCGGCCTGTTCGGCCATGGTTTCGACGCTGATATCCTCGGCCAGCCGGTCCAGCAGCCAGATCTGCACGTCGCGGATGTTTCCCCGCGGTGCCATCTGTGCCGACAATTGGCGTGAAAATTGGGCCTGGGAGCCGGGACGCTTCATGAACATGACCATTTCCCGCGCCACCTCTAACGCCAGGGCCTTGCCGTGGTCTTCCTCCAGCAGCGCCAAGGCGAGGTCCATGCCCGCGGTCACGCCGGCCGAGGTATAGATGTTGCCGTCCTTGATGAAGATCGGGGCAGGGTCGACCCTGACTTTGGGAAACCGGTCGGCCAGATTTCGGCAGTGGGCCCAATGGGTCACCGCGCGGCGTCCGTCGAGCAGCCCGGCAACGGCCAGAACATAAGCCCCGGTGCAGACGGAAACCACGCGCCGCGCCGATTTCGTCAAGCGGCGGATGTCGTCGATGGCTGCCGCGTCTTCGGTGAACTTCAGGGACCCCTTGCCGCCGGCGCAGATCAATGTGTCGAACGGCGGGACGGCGTCCTTGAGGGCGCTGTCGGCGCACAGGGAGACGCCGGTCGATGTGCGCACGGGGCCCGGGCGGCCGGCGATCATGCGCAGGTCGTAAAGCGATCCGCTGCCGCCGTTGGCCAGATGGATTTCGTTGGCCGACCCGAACACGGCGGCGGGGCCCGTTGCGTCGATGATCTGGCAACGGTCGAAAATGACGATGCCGATCCGCTTCGGCGTGGTCAGTCGGCGTGCGGGTATATCCGCCTGTGATGTCGTATCGGGTGCCATGGCCATAGTGTGCGGCGGCCCGGTATTTGGCGCAATGACAACGACCCCGCTTTTTATGCCATTTGTTCTGGGCAGGTGTTTGCCGAGATGTTGGCGTCTTTCCGCCCGGCCGCCGCTGTGCGTATGATGTCGGCACAATAAACCAGGAGGAAATGGCCACCATGAGCCAGAAGACAATTATTACCTGCGCCGTCACCGGGTCGGCGCCGACCACGCAAAAAACCAAGGCGACGCCCGTGACACCGGAACAGATCGCCCAGTCGTCGCTCGACGCCGCAAAGGCGGGGGCGGCGGTCTGTCACATCCATGTGCGTGAACCCGACGGCACGCCGAGCATGAAGTTCGAGTACTACGAGGAAGTCGTGAAGCGCATCCGCGACGCCGGCTCGAACATGATCATCAACCTGACCACCGGACCCGGTGCCCGCTATATGCCGAGCGATGAAGATCCGCTGATCGCCGGCCCGGGCACCGAATACGTCACGCCGGAAAAACGCACCGCACATGTGGAGAAACTAAAGCCGGAGGTTTGCTCGCTCGACGTCGCGACCATGAACTTCGGCGAACGCGCCTTCATGAACGTGCCGCGTCATATGCGTGTGATGGCCGACCGCATCAAGGCGGCGGGCGTGAAGCCGGAATTGGAAGTGTTCGACACCGGGCACATCGAACTGTGCAAGCAGCTGATCAAGGAAGGCCACATCGACTCTCCGCCCTATTTCCAACTGTGCCTGGGCATTTCCTATGGCGCCACGGCGACCCCGGAAGCCATGATGCACATGCGTGACCGCCTGCCAGAAGGCGCGCCCTGGTCGGCCTTCGGCATCTCGCGCCAACAATTCCCGATGGTCGCCCAGGCGGTCCTTCTGGGCGGCAACGTGCGGGTCGGCCTGGAAGACAACATTTATTTGGGAGCAGGCGAACTGGCGCCGTCCAACGCGGCCCTGGTCGAGCGCGCGGCGGCGATTATCGAGAATCTGGGATCGTCGGTTGCCACACCGGACGAGGCACGGGGCATCCTCGGCCTGGGCAAGCAATAGGCGGCGAAACGCCACCGACATGACATGACCGGCACGGGGGCGGCGATGCCGCCCCCCAAGCCTGTCTCATGCATTAAACGGCGATACGCGCCTTTTCGACGACGGCGGGCATTTCGAATAGCCCGGCCAGCGCCTCAAGGATCGTCATCGCTTCATCACCCCGCAGGGAATAAAAGATCGTCTGCGCGTCGCGGCGGGTTTTGACCACGCCGTCATGGCGCAGGCGCGCCAGGTGTTGCGACAGGGCGGACTGCGACAGTCCGACGATGGTTTCCAGTTCGCCCACGCATTTTTCGCCGCGGGCAAGGTGGCACAGCACG
Organism: Rhodospirillaceae bacterium; assembly: GCA_003488105.1. Next base: position 2,587 of record DNMS01000118.1, on the reverse strand, counting down.
AGAAGACGATGAGGGTTGCTCATGGCCTTGAGAAGGGCGCTGGCCTGTTCGTGGTTCTGTTCTACGGTATAAGTTGGCATGGCGGTTGTTATTGTCCTTATTGCGATGGTTGTTGTTGCTATTGACCGCGCCCGTTCACCCTCAGGTTTACGCGCGGTGGGGTGCTAGGGGCTTATATAAGCATTTTCTCGGGCGGATAAAACCGGACAAAAGGCCAGGGTATGCCCATACTTTTGGACAGATCGTGGTCTAGACGTTTCGGTTTTTCGATTTAGGGTCATCACGGTTATTCAGCTGCCTGGGGGTCTGCGGCGGGGGCGTCGGTGCCCTGGCCGACAGAAGATTTCGCCCGTTTTTCACCGCCCCCGATGACAAGGGTCAAAAGCGGCGGAATGATGGCGAGCGTCAAGATCGCCGACAACGACAAGCCGCCCAACACGACCGAGCCCAGCCCGCGATAGAGCTCCGAGCCGGCCCCGGGGAACACCACCAGCGGCATCATTCCGAACACGCTGGTCAGGGTCGACATGAAGATCGGCCGGATTCGATTGCTGGTCGCCTCGCGGATTGCCTCGGCCGCGGTCATGCCGTCTTCGCGGAGGTGCACCAGGGTCTGATGCACCAGCAGGATCGCGTTGTTGACGACGATGCCGATCAGGATCACGAAGCCCAGCAGGGTCAGCATGTCCAGCGGCTGAAACGTGAACATGTTCAGCAACGACAGCCCGACCACACCGCCCGCCGTGGCCAGCGGCACCGATAGCATGATGATGAGCGGATAAAGGAAGCTTTCGAACAGCACCGCCATCACCAGATAGACGATGATCACGGCAATCCCCAGATCCAGCTTCATGGCCTGCCAGGTTTGGTTCAGCTTGTCCGCCGTGCCGGTGAGGCGCAGCGATGTACCGGGCGGCAGGCCTTCGGCATACATGGGGTCGATGATCTTGGTCTTGATGATGTCGAGCGCCTGTTCCAGCGGCACATCGTCCCGCGGCAGGATCGATAGCGTCACCGCGCGCTGACGTTCGAAGTGATTGATCTGGGTCGGGCCCGTGGTCATTTCGATGTCGGCCAGGGACGCCGCGGGAATGATCAGCCCGGCCGAGGTCACGACCGGCAGGTTGCTGATGCCCTGGGTCTCGGTGACCTGATCCAGCGGCCCCTTGATCATCAGGTCGACCAACTTGTTGCCCACGGTGATTTCGGCGATGCGCAGGCCGTCGTTGAAGGCGTCGATGGTGTCCGACAGTTGGCGCGCGGTCACGCCGTTGTCGGCGAGCTTCACCCGGTTGGGGCGGATGCGCAGCTCGGGGGCGCCCAGGACCAGTTCCGGCTGCGGGCGGACCTGATTGCCTTCCTTGCGGGGGAACTCCTGGTTGACGCGGTTGAAGGTCTTGAGGGCCACCTCCATCAGCGGCTCCAGGTCCGGGCCCAGGATGTTCAGGTCGATGGCGCGGGTGCCCGTGACGCCGCGCCCGAACAGGGAGCGTTGGGTGATCTGGCCGAGCGTGCCCGGTTCCTTGAACGCGGCCTCGCTGAGGATCGGGATCAGGTCCTTGACCCGCG
>DNMS01000118.1:0-775 GCA_003488105.1 Rhodospirillaceae bacterium | reverse complement strand
GCGATCTGTTCCATGGTGTCCAGGTTGTAGCCCGGCGGCGGCACGATGAAGCCGATGATGAGGTTACGGTTGCCGCTGGGGAGATACTCCAGCTTGGGCAGCAACAGCCAGGTGACGCCGGTGCAGATGCTACACAGTACGGTGACCATGATGACGGATCGCAGGCGCGACGCGGTGACCCATTTGGTCAGGCCCATCAGCGACTTCATGAACAGGGCCGCGAAATCGTCGATCACCGGGATATGGCGGCGGACAATGCTGTCCTCGCCGGGCGACCCCAGAATGCGGTTGGCCAACGCCGGGATCAGGGTGACGGCGACCAGCAGGGAAATCAGCACGGAAACCGACAGCGCCACGGCGATGTCGCGGAACAACTGGCCGGCCTCCAGGTCCATGACCAGGACCGGGATGAACACCATCACTGTGGTCAAGGCGGACACCAGGACCGCGACCCAGACCTGCTTGGCCCCGCGATAGGCGGCTTCGGCCCGCGAACGACCCAATTCGCGGTGGCGGAAGATGTTTTCCAGCACCACGATCGCCGCGTCGACGACCATGCCGACGGCGAAGGCGATCCCGGCCAACGAGATCACGTTCAGCGACCGGCCCATGGCGGCCATGGCGACGAAGGCGCCGATCACGGACACGGGGATCGCCATGGACACGATCAGTGTCGCCCCGCCCGACCGCAGGAACAGCAGCAGCATCAATGCCGCCAGCGCGCCGCCGACGAGGATGTTCTGCTGCACCAGGTCGATGGACGAATTGATGTAGA